>DUUN01000067.1 GCA_012841535.1 Gallicola sp.
AAATAAATCTACATCTTCAATAATTATTTCTGGATACTTTTTATTGAACTCTTTTAATAATTCAAGCATGTTTTCTTCTAGTTTTTGTTTGTCATTTTTTAATTCATTAAGCATTCTATCACTCCAATCCTAAAACTATTCTTTCTTTTGCGTTCATTCTTTCACCTCACTTATTAATTTTTAGTTCTTTAATTTTTTTTGTTTTATAATTGATAATCGTTTCACAACTCATAATTAATTCTTTTTTACAATGTGAACATTGAATTTTTATTGCTTTACAAGAATATTCACCAAATAATAAACTGTGTTTACTATTCATCTTTTCTTCAATAACGCTTTTACAGTAAGGGCATTTTGGTAATCTTTTTTTATATATCATTCTTTCCTCCTACTCATTATTTCTACAATCTAAATATTCTTTTAAAACTCTTAATAATTCTTTTTTAGGTTTTCTAGGTATTTCTTTCAATTCACCTAAACTTTTCTTTGGCAACCATATAACATATAACTTTTCAAATTGTTCTCCTTTTGCTAGTTCATAAAACGATAATTGCCAGCTTAAATACTCGATATCTAGTTCTGCCGTTGTCTTAATATCGATTAAAGATTTCTTACCGTCAACTTTAGCGATCATATCAAATGTTCCGCAGTAATAATCTTTGTATGCAACTATCTGCTCTTGTTCTAAAACATCGATATTATATTTTTCTTTAATTTTTAAATATTGTTTGAACGATAATTCAATCAAATAATTAATACCCTTTATTTTTTGTCTTAAAGCCTCAATTTCGAACATTTGTTCTTGTTCGGCTATTTCTATTACCTTATGTAGAATTGAGCCGTATTCGGCTTTTTTTGCTAGAATTTCAGGGGGAACATCTTTATACTTATCTGGGAATAAAAATTGTAATATTTGTGTAACGCTTGGTGTTATTACTCCATCAACAAGATAAAGATGATCCTCTTTTAGAAATTCAATCATTATTCAACACTTATTGAAATAGAACTAGCCACTTCTGTTGTTTTAGAATATTCTTCGTAAATATCGGGTAACTCTTCTTTAAGTTTTTTACTATCTAATGATGTTCTAGTTGTAGCACTACGATATTTTATTTTTAGTTCTCCAAATTCCAATGAAGTAACATTATTTTTTTCCATTGCTTCTTTTATTTCTTCTTTTAATTGTTTTTCTAGTAATTCCATTTTTAACATTTCTTTTTTAAAATTAACTATTTGATTTACTATTTCTTGTGCTACTACAACTTGTCCATTTTCTACTTTTACTAATTCCATTATTCTTCTACCTTCTTTCTTTTTGAAATTAAACTACTTGCTTCTACTACTGTTAAATCTTCTATATTTTCTTTTTTTACTAAATCTAATGCCTTTATAATTTCTTCTTCTGAATATAACTCTTTGATTAATTCAATTTGTTTTTCAGTTGCCTTGCTTACTTTTTTAGGTGTTTCTTTTTTTGGTCTATCTTCTTCATTTGGTCTTGTTAAACTTTGTGCGTCATCATCTTCAGTAGCTAAACCAAAAGCCATTAATAAACTATATCTTCTTGCATTTGTTGTAGCAGATCCTTGTTCTTGTGCTGGGTTTTTAATTCCTTGTAAAACTGCGTCAACAATTTTTACACCTCTTCTCGGTTTTTGTTCCTCACCATTAATAATTGGCACTGTAATAATGTAATCATCACCTTTACTGTCAGTTTCTACATATTGGTAATAACTCATCCCATTTTCTTCCAAATATTCGTGTATTTGTGCTAAATCAGTATATTTGTATCCATATCCTTGTGCATTTTTTGTTATTCTTGTTTTGTTTTCTTTATTTTCCATTTACTCATTTCTCCCTT
>DUUN01000175.1 GCA_012841535.1 Gallicola sp.
AAATAATTAATGTGCTTGTCGAAAAGAATTTTAGGTATTGCTGGTAATCCTTCTTTTAATCTTGTGCAGTTATTTACATAACTATTATCGAGATTGTTTGTAATGTATGCTCTTGATTTTCGTATCTTTTCACTTACATCAGGAAATGTGCTTTCCAAATCGTAATTAGAATATGTATATCCTTTGCAAGCATTTATAAAGTTATTTATTTCATCGTATTTGGCTAAAATGGCATTAATTTCATCAAACGAAGTTACTAAGCCCGTACTCCCTAAATATGCTGAACTTTTAAGATTTTTCACTTCATTACGAATAAATTTTAGATCATCGTTTTTCCATTCGGAACGACTAAATACATACATAGCTTGTTCTACAAACTTAGGAGCGTATGCAGAGTACAGATCTTTTGACAAAATCTCTTTCCATTGATTATTGAGATTATCATCTTTTTTCTCTTTCCAGATACTACCATCTTTATAAGAAGTTAAACCCAATGACCCATTTCTATAGTCCTCAGCTATAGTAGCCTGCACTTTTAAATAATACTCTTTACAGAATTTATTCTCAGGCATTTTTTTCAATGAGTCAATCAAAATGCTGTCCCTTTCAGTATATTGATTCTTGGGTAAATCAGCATCTTTTGGAGGGTCAATATTTATTAACCCCTTTGTTACAAAAAAGCCAATTATGGCTACAACGGCAATTGCCAACATAATTTTTACTGCTTTCATATTTATTAGTTTATGTCAATTTCGATTAAATTTTTTGCTGATTTCCGATCCAACTCAGGAATATTTTTGAACTTTTTGAATGAAGCTGAATTCTTGCAAATTTTCTTTAAATATGCAATTATATCACCTCCTTTATTTTCGTGTTTTTTCAGGAGATTTAAGTATGATTCCATTTGAGCATTACCACTATGAACCAAATCCCAAAACTCTTTATCAAGAGAATTACCGCTTGATTGTTGTTTTTGTGTTTGGGAATTATGTTGATTCTGGGTATTGTTTTTTTGTTGATTCTTAATTTTTTGCTCGTTCTGCTTATCTTGATTCCTATTTTTTTCTAGTTCGTTTTCTTTTTGTATTAATTTTTCTTTCTCTCTTAAATCACTTTGTGTTTTTAATATTAAATCGGCTACCTGATTCAAATTCATCCGACTGACAGTGTCTGCAAGCAATGTATCGCCAATTTGCTTTTTATATTTATCCTCAATACTATCAATTGAATTTTTAAAATTATGTTGTGATTCTGAAAACATTTGACCTTTGAGTTCGTCAATTTTTCCAAGATTTATAGCATTACGGATAGCAATTGCATTATCAATTTTTGAGCAAAAGTCAGGAATTACAGATGATTCATTTGTCGAATTACTATTGTCATCTGACCTAAATATCCATATTTTTTGCCACAAGCTTTTTTCTTTCACATCACTTTGAATAATAGTCGTACTATCACAATATTTTCTTTTGTATTCTTTCAGAGTGTCGAGATTTAATTCAATACCATTAATATAAGTATTCACTTTATTGTTTATTTCAGCGTTGACAATACTTGTATCGTTGTCAGAACCATTTGAATTAACTAAAAGAAAAACGGTTGAAGCAACAATTGCAGTAATAACAAATATCCAAGCTAACTTCGGAACTTTACGATACCATAAACCTTTGAAAATTGCTTCATAATATCCATCATAATTGTCATAGGGCTTATTTTCGAAGCACTCCCATCTGTCAAACTTATAACCATACTTTGAATCACACTTAAATTGAGGGTATTTATATTCAAACTCATTTATAGAAGAACCTTTATAACTTCTTTTTCCCTTTTTTTCATCAATCTTTATATAGTACTTTTTTCTATTAGGCGATTGTCCTTGACCGCTAAAAGTTTTCTTTTTTAAAATTACATCTTTAGGATTATCATCTTTTGCCGGACAATATTTAAAACGTTCAGTTTCATAATCTCTATGTGAAACAGAAATTTGCCATATTTTTTCTATTTCATCGCCTGTAAATACAACTTTTCCTTCTTTATTCTGAATTTCTTTATTATCAATTATTAAATTGTAATTAAAGACCAATCCATCTTTATCATCCTTAATTGTAAACACAACCTCTTTTTGCTCATATAAGGTTAGATGTATAGTCTCTTTTGTATCTTCAAGTTTTATTTCACGCTGAGGCGAAATGAGATTGTCTTTTTTAGCAATTATAAAACATTTGTTTTGTAGTTCCTCTGCTGTAATCTGAATTGAATTATTAATTGCCTTGCGTTCAGGTAAGTAATTGTTAATTTTAAGTGTTATTTCAGCATCAGTTATTGGGGTAGAAAAGCGGTCTTTTGTTTGAATTAATAAAGTGTAAGTAATTGGATGTATTTCTATTTCTTTAACGGTAATTGTCTTTTCAATATCGTTAATTTCGAGAAATTCTGAACCTATTTCATAACACTTTCCGCTTTTTACCTTTGTTTCGCAAAACTGCTTAGACCAGATTATTTGTAAATCTTCTTTTCTCTTAATCTTACTTTTACTATATCGTAAACTACCATTTACTTTAACTTCTATTTTAACACCTCCTCTTGCTTGCTGATTGTAAATCAATTTATACTTAGGATTTTCTAAATCAATTTTCCCTGTCAAATTTGCACTTGGGTCGTGCCGCAATGCGTTCAAAGGATTTTCAGGTTTACCTTCAAGGGTCTTTTCTACAAAAAATATTTGCTTATATGCACTGTATTCTTCCTGATAAGGATTATCAAAGAATTTGCAAAGTTCTGTTTTATCTGTATAATAGACATATGCAGCATCGCCCGCTCCTTGTTGATAATTATCAGCTTCATCTATCGAACGATTAATTAGTTTTTTATTATAGATTTCCGCTAATTCTAAAACATATGACCAATCTTCACTGACACTTATTATAGTATCATCCTGACCAAGATACTTTTTATATCCATTAATTAAGTTATCAAGTATTTCTTTAATATCATCACCAGTTAATTTGTAAGTATGTGGTATAAAAACTGAAAATGAAATATTACCTACACCATCATTTCGTAAACCATCTCTTGTTATACGGCATTTGGTATATAATATACCATCATTTAAAATGCAAATTGCATATGCCTCTTTACCAACTGAGTATGGACTACCTGAATCTTTTCTAATTGTACTAGATATACCAAGTGGCTTACTATTTGCTTGATACAAATCCCTTGACCCCCCTTTTATTGCTGATACACTTATTCCTATCATAATTATTTATTTAAAAAATCAAAAATACTTTTACTTTGAAGTGGGATTTTTTCAAACAAAGTGTCTATTATTATTTCAGCTGGTTTTCTATTAATCTTACATATTCGCTTACAATAAACATCTCCGATAGAGAATGCAATTATGTCATACTTTCCAGCATTAATAGATAATTTTTTGCAAGTATTCTTTAAAAAAACATCAAAT
>DUUN01000419.1 GCA_012841535.1 Gallicola sp.
ACATAAAGTTGTAATAAATGGTATCAATTTTTTAATATTTGAAAACAATAAAGAAATCTTTATAGAAAACTTAAATAAAAGTCTCAAGTTAAATGAACTTGAGGAATACTTGAAAAGTCTTTAAACCTTGACTTTCACGCAAAAACTGTTAATATAAATAACTAATAAATCAGTCCAGTAGTTTCAAAAAACAAAGGAGAGATTTTATGAAAAAGAAAAATAAGTTATTAAATTATTCAGTTAACAAATTTGGGAGCAAAAGGTATTAGACTTTACTAGTATCTTTCGCTCCTTTTTTCTTGGTAAAAAGGAGGATGAAAATGGAAGAAAAAATATTTTGTGGAATCTATATGAGAGTATCAACAGAAGATCAAGCACGAGAGGGATTCAGTTTAGAAGAACAAAAAATAAGATTAGAAGCATATTGTACATTTAATAACTATAAGATAATAGATTACTATACCGACGCTGGAATTAGTGCTAAAGGTGGAAATCATAGGCCTGAATATGAAAGAATGCTACAAGATGGTAAAGACGGAAAAATCAATATGATTATAGCCCTAAAGTTAGATAGAATTACAAGAAGTATTAGAGACTGGGAAGTCTTAATGGACTACTCCGATAAATACAATGTAGCACTAGCGTTTGTAAATGATCAAATAGATACAACTAATGCAAACGGAAAAATGGTTTCAAGAATAATGATGAGTGTATCTCAAAATGAAATTGAAAGAACATCAGAACGAACAGTTATTGGACTTGAAGGAGCAGTTAAACAAGGACATATGCCCGGCAGAACTCCCCTTGGCTTTAAAAGAGATAATAAAAAGCTAGTACCTGATCCAGTAACTAGAAAAATAATAGAAAGAATATTTAATTTATATTATGAAGGTAATTCATATTCAACTATTGCTAATATATTTAATAAAGAAAAAGTTAATAATCAAACTAACTGGGGTGATTCATCAATTTTCTCTATTTTATCTAATGAGATTTATAAGGGAGATTATGTTCTAGGTAAAACTGTTAATAATCCAAGATACTTTGAAGATGTAGTTGAAGCTATCATTCCAAAAGACATTTGGGATGAGTGTCAGATTCAAAAAAGAAAAAATCAAAAAAACTACAAAAGAGTTTTAAATTATATATTTTTACAAAAATTAAAATGTCCAAAATGCGGAAAAGTTTTAGCTGGATCAGCAACTTATAAAAGAAGTAATGATACTCATTATTACTATTACAGATGTAGAGATTGCGATTTAAATATTAAAGAAAATAATTTAGAGTATTCTATGAGAAATATTCTAAACGATATCTTTGAATTTGATTCAGTGGTTAATGAATTCTTCTTACCAATTAGTAAATCAAATTTTAACAGTGATTTAGAAAACTTAGATAAAGAAATTAAAAAACTTGAAACTAAAAAGGAAAGAATTAGAAAAGCATATATTAGTTCCATTTTTACTGAAGAGGAATATAAATTGGAAAATGAAATAATAGAACTTAAAATAAAAGAAGTTAAAAAAACAATTCTTAAAAATAAAAGTATCAATGACTTAAATTTAAACTTAGAAGATATTTTAGTTAAAAGAGATATAGACTTTTTAAATCAAATAAAATTTGATCTGTTGTTTTACGGAATTAAAACTAATTGGGATATGTTAAGTAGAGAAGAAAAATACAAACTTATTATGAGGTATGTAGATAATATTGAAATTGAAAGAAAATTATCTGCTTGGGAAATTAAACAAGTAAATTTTAGACCAACCTTCTGGACTGAGTTTAATAAATTATTTGAACAAGGATATATTGATAAAAAGATAGAAACTTTAATAAATGGAAAAAGTAAAATAATTAGATATAGTGAACATTTACCAATTGATATTATTGAAAAACAAATTAGTAAACTAAATAAACATTATAATGTTGAATTATATAATGGAACATTTAATAGCTTAACAAATGAATTAAAAGGATTAGAACTTGATGACGATGATTTAATAGTAAGAATGATTTTAAATCAAAAAGAAGATTTCAAAAAACATGAAATTCCAGTAAATTTGATAATCTCAAAAGATGGACCTAGCGCCACTTTCTTAACTGAAGACATATTTATAAGATGGGGTTTATATAATACAAAAAACCATCAAAAATAAACATTATAAAAAACCTAAAACTCTCTTATATATTTTAAGAGCATAAGAGAACCGCCGCATATTTCACGATTTTCCCGTAATTACGAGCTAAATCATGCGGCATTTGTGATTACGCACTTGCGAAATCAATCCTAAAGAGTGTGACTAAAACAACATAGCTTTCAATTAAACACTGTATATAAAGCAAATAAACGTGTGTAGCAGTTAGGACTATATTAGGACAAAACTTAAAAACCTTAGGTCTAAATTAATCCTAAACAAAAAAGGAAGAAAGGAGGAAAAGTTATGGCAAATCCACATATTTCTATAACAGATGAGTTAGATAATAAAGTTAGAACATATGCAGAAGAACATAATTTAAGATATTCTCATGCAGTAAGTAGATTATTAGAAAAAGCATTAAAAGAAATTGAAATAGACAAAAAGTTTGATTCAATTATTAAACTTTTGAGAACAACAAACTTCAACAAAAAATATAATGCAGAATTATTTGAACAATTATATTCTGATCTTGGACTTGAATTATCATCGAATCCTAAAACTAATGAATATATAAAAAGATTTAAAAGCAAATATAAAAAAGATTACTATAGTGATTAAAAACATAAATAAATTAAGATATAAATAATGAAACTATATTTTACTGATAATTTATTTATTCTATCAACATTTTTTGGTATAATATATTGTATACTGTGAGGGAATATAAATATGGAAAAAAATTTAAAACATTTTAAAGAGGGAATTTTTTCTCTTAATACAAGAAGATTTGGTAAAATTGCCGAAATAATGATAAAGAAACTTTATGATCTTCACGATTCTAAAGATAATGCATATGATTTAATTGATAACGATGGTAACAAAGTAGAAGTTAAATTTTCGACAGTTTTGAAAAAAAGTAGTTCTTCTATAGAAGAAGATAATATATTAGAGTCTATATTCGAAGCAAATATTGAAAATAGAGTTTTATCATATGCTATGATAAAAGAATATTTGTTTGATTCTAATATCCAACAGATTAAAACCAAAGAATTTGATGTATTATATTATGGGTGTTTTTTTGAAGATAGAGTTATGATTTGTAAAATAGAAGCCAATAAAATTCCTAATGATCCTGATATTATGTATTCTAATAAACAACATCGTGGGAACGATGGGGAAGGACAGTTTCATATAAATAATAAAACAATTGACTATCATGTAGAAGAATACCTAGAAGATTGGATTATGTATGAAGAATTACTTAAACTTTTTGAAGATTAACAACTAAATATGGAGGTAAAACATGAATAAATCAAAATTAGCTGAAAGAACAAATATGAGTACTGCAACTATTGATAACTGGAGCAAAGTATATGACATTAACAATATAAATATTGATGATATAACACAAATTATAAGCGAAAAAAATCATACAAGAAAAAACAAGAAAAATAATAAAAAAAATTTACTTCCTAAAAGCTATATTGAAAATGAAAGTTTAAAAACGAGAGGTCAGCAAATACTAGATATATATTTAAATAATAATTTTACTAAGGAAGAAGTGTTAATAGCAGTTTTATATGAAATAATTGGCAAAAATATCAATCAATTAATAGAAAAAGAA
>DUUN01000309.1 GCA_012841535.1 Gallicola sp.
CGACTTGCGGATAATTCGTGTTAAAGAATTCTTTTATGATTTTATAGTTATTTGCTAAATGCTTATTTTGTAATTCTAGCCATTCTTCTGCTTCATTATAGGCAGTTTTTAGTGCGGTTAGTCCGAGCTGTACTTAATGTATACTAATATATATGCAGGGGGTACATCATGAAAGATAAAAAGAAAAAGAACAGGTTATGGAATTAAATGTTTTTCCATTCTATATTCCAATGCATCAATATCTGGTTGTTTATCAAAATTTGTAGGTAAATTAACTTTTTGATTATCCAGATGTACTAGTATTTCATCATCCACTATTCTTTTACTTTTACTTGTTTTAACAATTAATTCATCATTGTCATTATATACAAAAGTAAATAATTTTCTATCAAACATTTTATGCATCTCATAGGATAAAGCAATCCCATTAGTTACAGAGAAGCTTCCACCCTCGCTATAAGGGACAATATGAGCTGCTTCTATAAGATATGATATCCCACCATCCAATGTATGAACCTTAATACTCTTATTAGTTATAGCACATTTATAATTATATGCTTTTAATACCTCATGTCTAAATTGCTCTTGTTCTTTATTAGGTCGAAAGGATGGAGTGTCTGTTTCAACTTGTCTTATGTATTCAACAATTTGTTCTTCTTTAAGTTTGTTGATAGTATCAAAATTACAAATAATTTCTCTCCTAGAATTTATTATTCCTGCTGTCTCAAGAACATTAATAATATAGGATTTTGGTCTAGTGATTTCTTCTTTGATTGTATCATCAACAATATCATATGCACCTTCTCTTATCTTTCCTAGCAGTATATCTTGTTTCTTTTGTGCTAAGATATTATAAAGTATTTCATCGCTTAATATGTTAATTTTCTCCTTTTCTAATATATTTAGCAATAAAAGATATGGTCTTAAAAAATCAGCTGTATCATAGTAAGATAAAATTAATTTGTCTATATTTTCAATAATTTTTTGTTTTTCAACATCAGAGAGCATACCAAAAAAATCTTCCGTGCTTATAGAAGGTAGTCTAGATTCAGTATCGTCTTTATAATCAATTCCTATTTCTTTTATTACTTTATATATTTCAAGTCCAATCTCTGTAAATTCAAATTGATTATCGGCAGGTTTATTATAATTTATTAAACCGAATTTCTTCATGTCAGCAAACTTTGATTTATAATTTACTGGTTTCAATTGGAGATAATCATGTACAGAATTTGCTTCAAACAATGTTTTCATTTCAAAAAAAATTAAGTTAGTAAGATTGTTTTTAAAATGTTTTAATGAGTCAAAAAAGAGCTTTGTATTTTTCTTTTGTATTCTTTTTGACATATCATTCACCTTTCTATCGTAATTTATTTTTTATATAAAACTATTATACTTTCCCTTAGGAACATTTTATCTTTTTGGGTTATTTTTTTCATTTGTTGAGGTGAGGTGGAAAGTCTTCTTGCTACAATTATTGTTTTAATCTCGAAACCTATTTTGGCAGCTTCACTTGCAATTATTTCATCGGTAGGAAGGGGAGTATTATTATAAAAAGAATTTCCAACCACAATAAATAAATAAGCTTTATTTCTAAGATTTTTATAAATATTTAAAATTACTTTATTCATATCGTAAAAATAATTTAGTATCATTGTTCTAGTTCTTTTATCAATAGATTTTTCATGTTTTTCCATATTTTCCAATGAATTATTTAATATATTATTATTTACCGTCTCTTCATCATTTAATAACGTGTTAACATTACTTCTAAGGGCAGTCTTTTTTAAATTGTTCCAATCATCTTTATTTTTAATAATACCAGAGGTCCATAATTCCATTTTATAAACTTCAAAATAATCGAACATGTTTGCATAGGGTGGGGATGTAATAACCAAGTCAATATTTTCGGGAATAGTTGAATCAATTATAGATTCATTTTTTAAAAACAAGCGCTTATCATTAGCTTCATCAAATTTTTCTTTTATTCGAATACTTTTTTCAAGAATAGATTTTAATTCTTCCAATGTATTATTTTCTGTGATTTTAGAATGTCTAAATTTAATCCCGTTGCCATCTCTTTTATAGTCAAATATTTGATCCAAATTAGATAATATAACACATTTAACAAATCTATATTCGTTTTCGTTAAGATTGGATTTAAAATACTCCAATATAGTCTTTACTATATTGTATTTGCCCTTGCTTGCATATCTTTCATATGGACCCCATTCAGGATAATCATAGGATTTTATAGTAATTTTTGAAATTTCAGATATATAGTTTTTAATGTTTTCTGTTTCACTTGTTTTTAATTTTGTTAATTTGGCTTTTGAAACTTCAATTGCAAGAGGATTAGTATCAAAACCAACACATTCACTTATTGAAGGGTCCATCATTGTGCTTCCTGTTCCTAAAAAGGGATCTAGTACTCTATTAGCATTTTTTATACCAAATTTAGTTTTTAAGTTTTTTGTTATATCTGGATTAAAACTTTCTTTGTATGGGAATATTTCATTTAATGTACCCTTGACATCTGAGGAGTTTACTAAATTTGCATAATCATAGTCATATGTAAATAAAGATGCATCATACTTTTGAACTTTTTTATATGCAATATTAGAATATTTGTTTGATAAATCAATACCAATAAAATTTCTGCTCAATTCAGCTGCTACCTCAGTTGTTGTTCCTATCCCATTGAAAGGATCTAAGACTAAATCATCTTTATACGAATATAATTTTAAAATTCTTTCTACTAATTCCTTTGGGTAAGGTGCTGGATGTTCATCCTTCCTGGAATTATTTGGAATACAAATTAAATTTTCGTATACCTGATCTTCTGTGAAATACCAACTGTTTTTTGTCCATTCTTTAAATTCATCTGCAGTAATGTCTATTAATTCTTTATTTCCTTTGTGACTTTTTTCTTTTTTATAAAATACCATTATAACTTCACCCATCGGTCTGAAAACAGGATGTGAAGGACTTTTCCAACTTCCCCATGCGGTATTATTTCCTTGAAAATGGTTTAAATTTTTTCCTTTATGCCATGTAATAAATTCAAAATCCTTCATTCCAATATTATTTAGCACATCTGCAATTCTAGTTGCTAAAAAAAACACCTCTTTCGTTTCCATATTCTTAATAGCAAATGGAACGTTAACACAAACCTTTCCATCATCTTTTAATACTCGATAAACTTCAGTGAATATTTTTTCCATATTTTTAAGATATTTATTTATATCTAGAGTGTCATTATAATTATCATAATCATGTCCTGCATTATAAGGAGGTGATGTAACTACTATATCTACAATACTATCAGGAAACTTTTTAATTACCTCGTAAGAATCTCCTTCAATAATTTGCTTTATTTTCATTTTTTATTCATTCTCTCCTTTGTAACACATTCTTTTTACCGTGTTTTATTATAACATTTTCAAAGGAATATATCTATGTAATTCTAAGTTACTCCTGTTCTATTATTGAATAATACTTATCTGATGGTATTTAGTATCGAACAATAGACATGAATAGTAAGAATCCTACTTTATGATAAACTATAAAGAAAGGAGGAAATCTCATGTCAAATCAAAGCTGAGGGAACAGGTACTCAAACGATTTTAAACAACAAATTTATGAATTATATAATAGCGGACAATCTGTAGCAAAATTGTCTAGTGAATATGGCATTCCAGGAGCTACAATCTATAAATGGATATCAGAACTTAAACCATTGAGTGTTATAAATGGTTAAATAAGAGTACCCAATAGTGTGCAAATAAGAATCCCCAATTCTTATAACTAAAAGGTACTCTTTTTTGATACAATATTCATCATGGAAAGGTGATGAAAGAATTAAATATAAGAA
>DUUN01000614.1 GCA_012841535.1 Gallicola sp.
AATTAAATAAAATTGATCAATTTATTATTAAAGCTCTATTTGGAATAGATTGTGAAAGTAAGAATCAAACAGAGATATCCAATCTATTAAATATTTCACAAGGAAGTGTGAGTAAAGATAAAAGTAAAATATTAGGTATTTTAAAAAATAATTTATCGACATAATATGCTATAATTTTAGTAGGGTGGTTAAAGTGGATTTTAAATTAAAAAAAGAAGATATAATAAAAGCTATACAAGATAATTTTATAGATCCTTTAAACTGTGATTTAGATTTGCAAATAGATGCTATTACAAATACTAAATATGACAATTATCGTGATGATTCGATAAATTTAATTTTACAATCATATGAAACTTTATCCAATAGTTTGAACTTGTTGAATAATGGTTTTCTTGTTGATTCATCTATTTTATGTAGGACGGCATTTGAAAATATATTAACCGCTTTAGCAATTTCAGAAAAAGAAGAAGCTTATAATGAATTTAAACTATTAATCATAAATAATGAAAAGAGAGATTTAACAAAATCAGGATCAATTATGAATCAAGCAATATCTATTTTGAAAAAGAGAAAATTACCAATATTTTCTGAAATTAGTAATAACAAACTTGAAAAATTGATTGAAGAATTTTATGAAAAACAATCATTATTTATACATAGTAGCTTAATGGTAAGCATAATAGTGAAAATGAAAAATAATAATAATCATTTGTATATGACCCCAATTTATAAAATTAATGTTTATTTTGTAAAGATATTTTTACTATATGTATTAAACAATATTACTGGAAAGGCATTTGAAAATTTAAAAGAAGAAAATATCGTAATGGCATTATTCAATGTGTTTGCAATTTTAGATAAAGATAAGTTGTTAGAACTAGTAGAAATATATAAAGAAGATTTTAAATTTGTTGTACAAGATATAAAACAAAGCAATGACTATATTAATTTGCAAGATGAACTTCAACAATTTTTAGGTTTGCTTCAAGAATTAATTAATGATAAGAATGAAAAATTATTTAATTTTATTAGTGATTTTTACAGTATTAAAGAAGAAGTTTAAAACTTTTATGAATAAAATACTATATTTGCAATAAATTCAATTATATGATATTATTTATTTTAATGAATGAGGTGGGAAGATGAGAATATAACTTTTTTAAAATTAAGGTAACGATTAAATATGTTTTTTCGTACTTAAAAAAAGAAAGTTATATTTCAAATTCCAAATTATAATATATGAATTAATACACATTTTTTTAGTGTATCTATTTTGACACATATTGGAATTGTAAGATAACTTTCTTACAATTTTATTTTTAGAGGAGGAATAGATATGGCAATTATACAAATACAAAATTTAACCTTTTCATATGGAACCGTTAATATTTTTGAAAATGTAAGTATCAATCTAGACAGTAGTTGGAAACTCGGACTTATAGGAAGAAATGGTAGAGGTAAAACAACTTTTTTAAATTTACTACTTAATAAGTATGAATACAATGGAATTATTAAAAGTAATATTGCTTTTGAATATTTTCCTTTTACTATTTCAAACAAAAATGAATTAGTAATTAATATTGCTAATCAAATATGCCAACAAGTATATGATTGGCAGATAAAAAAAGAATTTTCTTTACTATCTTTAAATGAGGATATTTTATATAGAAATTTTAATAATTTGTCAAACGGGGAACAAACAAAAGTGTTGCTGGCAATTTTATTTTTAAATAACAATAAATTTTTATTAATAGATGAGCCAACAAATTATCTAGATTTAGAAGGAAGAATTGTTGTTAGTGAATATTTAAAAAGAAAACAAGGATTCATAGTTGTTTCACATGATCGTATTTTTCTAGATAGTATTATAGATCATGTATTAATTATAAATAAAAGTAATATAGAAATACAAAAAGGAAATTTTTCATCTTGGTATGAAAATAAACAGCAAAATGATAATTTTGAAATAGGTGTTAACGAAAAACTGAAGAAAGACATAAAAAGATTATCTGAAGCATCTAAACAAAAAGAGTCATGGTCAAATAAAATAGAGAAAACAAAATATAGAACTACTAATTCAGGAAGTTCCGTTGATCGTGGATATATTGGACATAAATCAGCAAAAATGATGAAATTAGCTAAAAACATTAAAAAACGGCAAACTAAAATCATTGATGATAAAAAACAACTTTTGAAAAATTTAGAAGATCAAGAGCCTTTAAAGATGTTACCATTGGATTATCATAAAAATAAATTAATTGACTTAAACAAGGTATCAATTCAACATGATCAAAATATAGTGTGTAGAGACATTTCGTTTACTGTTAATGTTGGTGATAGGATTCAAATAATTGGAAAAAATGGTTCTGGCAAGTCTAGTATATTAAAAATCCTAATTGGAGAATCTATAAATTATAGTGGTGAACTTAATATAGGGTCAAACTTAATAATATCATATATAAATCAGGATACAAGTTATTTGATGGGAAGCCTTGAAAATTTTATTGTAAAGAATAATATTAACCAAACTTTGTTTAAGACAATATTAAAAAAACTAGATTTTAATTCTGATGATTTTGATAAAAACAT
>DUUN01000013.1 GCA_012841535.1 Gallicola sp.
CAGCGCTAGGATCCATTTTTACTGCTAACTGCATTGTTTTTGATGTATCTGGAGGAATATTTACGATTGGATCAAAGAATCCTCCATATTTTTCTACCATTTTGCTAAACTTTCCTTCATATACTATATCTCCATCAATTGTTACAATTAAATCTAACACATCATCCATGGATCTTCCTTGTCTGTCATATTTCTGTGATAGCCCTTGGAAATTTGAAGCATTTATTCGATATAGCTTAAGAGGTAGTGTACCCATATTTCTAAGCTCTGTAACACCTAAAATCCTTGACTCACCAGGTTTCAAATTAGTTAAATCTAAACTTGCAAATTGTCTTTCTATGTAATTTTCGCCTATCTTACCACCTAATATCAACGTACCTGCAACAAAAGTATTATTTGCACTTGTTGCCTGGCTTGTAAACCAAGCCATTGTGCCTACACCTAACATGCTGAATGCAAGTGTCACAACCAGCATGATAGCTATATATTTTCTCTTCATAAATACACCTCCATATCATATTTTTGCATATCTTTAAAATATAGTAAATCTGCAACTTAAGCTACAAATAAACTATAATAAAGTCTATTCCTACTCGTTAACAACCCATTTTTCATTCTCTAGTTGTGTTGCTAGGAAGTTGAATTTCAATGTTGCTGTGGCACCCTGATAATCATCATTAGCTTGCCATGGTAGCCTATAATGGATTCTGAAAGTACATTGATTATTATTTTCTTCTGCAGGTATTACTCCTAAATACACATTTTTAGCATCATTAACCTTCATCCAATTATCACCATCAAAACTAACTTCTAGACCATTTTCTCCTGAATAGAGTATATCTTGGTCAATACCATGTTTAGCTGAGCTAGCTTCTAAATCGATGCTTGTTAATCTATACATGAAATCTAAGGTACCATTATTTATAACAGTTATATCTTTATAACTGCTCCATGAAGGATATATGTTATCAACATCCAATACTCCTTCAGTAAATATTTCATCTTCAATACCATCTAGCTCTAATGTACCTGTAGCAAACACATTATTCGTACTTGTTGCTGAACTTGTAAACCATGCATAGGATCCTGCGCCTATACCAAAGGCCATCACAGCTATTAATACTAAGCTGATTATCGCTTTCATTCTCATTTTTACTTCCTCCTAAATCTTTTAATTTTTTTGATATACATTTAAAGATTTCTGAGATATGTATATTTACCCACCCCTTAACAAAAATACCTCCACTTCACTCGTTTCTCCTTTCCCCTGATTTTATTGTGCAAAATATGATAATGGGTTAACCCCTAATATCCTGGTTCTTGCCATGTTTTTGCTTTTTTTCCTGTTTATCCAATTCATTAAGGAATGTTTTTATTTCTCCACTAGCCAGTATTCCTACAGGTATTAATAGAAAAAGTATCATTCCTATTGGCTTTTGAATAAACTTCGCTATATATCCACCTCTGGGTATTCTCAATACATATTTACCTACTATATTCTGGCTATTGGCCTGAAGATCCAAATCCTCAACACTGTTTGCATCTCCTTTGGTTACAAAACTCCCATCTTCATTGATTTCTATGATTCTATGGGTTACCAATGTGTTTTGTGACGCTCTGAATGTTATGATATCTCCTTCTTTAAGGCTATCTGTATCGACTGCCCTAGTTATTATTAAATCTCCTGGTTCAATTGCAGGACTCATGCTTCCAGTAAGAACATACATCAATTTAAAACTTCCTATACCAGGCACATGATTTGGATCTACCCTTGCTTTAAAAGAAGAAATAACAAAAAATGCAAGACATATAATCAAAACCGTACACAGAACATCTGTAAGTATTTTTAGAGACTTTTTCATATTTGTTCCCTTCTCCCAACCTGTCTATTTTTTATTAAAATATATGGACATAAATGCAGTTTTATTACTACATGTTTAGGAAATTTTTCCTATGTTTTGTTTATATTATTGTCATTTCCATTTCTTTTATTCCTTTGAATTTTATTCAATGGAAAAATCTTTATAACAATTTTTCGGTTCTATGATAAATGTTGGGGTGATTAGTACTCCATCATTTATTATTAAAAAATAAATGCACTTATTTGAAATGCCTGCTAAAATATAGTTGCTCACACCAATATTAAAGGAGGCATTCAATAAGTGCATAATAATCATATCAATAATTTATTAGATTTAAAA
>DUUN01000653.1 GCA_012841535.1 Gallicola sp.
ATCTTTTTGGGTGATATTCTTTTTTCATTAATAACCATAGTTATAATATTTAATATTTTTATTGTAACTATAATTATAATATGTGATATTTACTTAAAAATATTCTTATATAACCTAACAAAAAAGATTCCTTCTTAATAAAGGAATCCGTATTATACTGCTATTAAAGCAAAACTAATTAATGAGTTATTAAATATTTTTAACTTCTTTAATCACTTCTTTAACATTCTCATATGAACATATTTCTAAAAATGCATCAATTTCTAAATATTCAACTTTTACCATTCGTGCTTCTTTAGGCATCGGGTTTCCCTCTTTATCAATAAAGAAAAGTAAGGGAGTTATTGTCTTTCGTACTTCTTCCCCATCGTGATTAATAAACTCATAGTGGTATTGGTTAAGCATTTTAATAAATTGACTCCGATTTAATATTATATTAGTTTCTTCAAATGTTTCTCTTATAGCACATTCCATGTAGGTCTCTCCCTTTTCCAGATGCCCTTTAGGCAGCGATACCTTCAATACACCATAAACAATTTCATGAATAGTCAATATCTTATTGTTACAAATTACCACTGCCATTACACTTTCTTCATTGATCATAGCAATACTCCCTTGTTATTATAATTCTTTGAGAATATCTTGATAAAGCCTTTCGGTTAATGAACCTCTAAGTAGTTTAGAATCAATCGGGTTATTTTTACTGACAAATAAGATTTCACTTACTTCATCATTTTCTTGAAAAGTAACCTCTTCAATCTTTGCCTTATATACTACCCACACTAATCTGATTTTATCACTTGTATAAGTTTTGTAAAGTTCAATGTCTTTAATCTTATTCCCGGTTTCCTCATAAAACTCTCTAATAGCTGCTTCTTCAACTGTTTCCCCTATATCTCTATATCCACCCGGGAAAGTAATTTTACCTTGATCATGTAACTTAACCATTAAGAACTCGCCTTTATTATTAAAGGCCACAACAACCCCAGCAAGATACACCCAATTATCCCAATCGATGTATTTGCATTTCTTGCATTCTTTTACTTGTTTGTTATCAATAATAGTATCAACTAGTTTTTCACCACAATTTGGACAATAGTTCATTAGTTGTTTCCTTTCAATATCATAAAATATTATTTCACTGTAAACTCATAAATGATTAAACTTCTTGTTTCTTTTCAATAAGCAAAGACCATAATTGTAAATATTATAATCCAAAATAAGAAAAGGATGAAAAAAGTAAAGAAATAATTGACTTTACTAAAAATAATCGAAACAATAAATAATATAACTGTAATAGTTGCTAGATTAAAATTAACCTTTTTTTGCTTTCAATATTCTTCTCAATTTTTATTTAACTTCTTTTTTAAAAATTAACATTCCTCTATTATATGGATCATCTTCTGCTCCATACTCTTCTTTTAAAAATTGATAGCCTGCTTTTTCCATTACTTTTACTGAAGCTACATTACCCTTCATAACACGTCCATATAATGTTTTTATTCCAAAAGTTTCAACCACAAAGTTTGTCATGGCGATTACTGCCTCAGTTGCATATCCTTTTCCACTGTGTTTACAACATATGCTGTAACCTATTTCTACTTCATCCTCTGTTCCTTCTACTAGATTAACACCAGTATCACCAATCAAATGATTTGTTTCTTTTAACTCTATCGCAAGGACGAAAGGTAATTCATTGTTGTCAACACATTCTTGATAAAAGTTAATGGCATCTTTGGTATCGTCAAGATCCTCATACACTTCATTAGGAATCCATTCTTTTAATTCAGGCTCCAAATGGTGTTCAAATAATACCGGTGCATCAGTTATTTCAAATCTTCTAAAACATAAATTTTTTGATTCGAATAAAT
>DUUN01000636.1 GCA_012841535.1 Gallicola sp.
TAAACATAAGTTTGTTAAACCAATTGAAATGTTTTTCTTGGTATATAGTCATATTCCCGATTTTCATAATTGTTTTGTAATTTGGTGCTTTACTTATAAATCCAACATTTCTCATCTACTCATCTCCTTTGATTATTGATAAAATTTTATCGTGGACTTTTAAATATCGATTAGTCATTTTTTTCATTATTCTCTCAATTTCTTCTTTAAAATTAGTAAATAATTAACGGATGCTATTATAAAACACTCTTTACCTTCTGGTTTATTTCTTCTAATAGCCTCTCTATAACTTATATATTTAAATATTTCTCCATCGTGCCACATTAAGTCTCCAAAAGATGTTTTGTTTGTATCTTGATGTATTGCATATAGTGAGCCTATGCGTTTTTTATCTTCTTTATTTACTGGATAATACATACCTTTTTTATCTATATTTTCTTCTGATATTGAATAAAGTGCTTTAGAACCAATATACCCTATTTCTTCACAATATATTTTAATACTTTCTTCTAAATCCATATTTGTTGCTATCCACTCATCTTCATTAATACAAAATACTTTAAAATCAGAATATTTATCTATCACCTTATATATATGTTTAATAAACATTTTGTTCGTAATTTTTCTTTTACCAATTTTAATATCTAACATTTCTTCTAAAAACAATTTATCATTAGTTTTTAAAACATATTCAATATAATATCTTATATTTCTTTCTAAAGAAGAATATGTGGTATTAAAGTGTTTAGCAGCATCATCATATATTTTTTTAAGTCCGCTTTCTCCGTGGTTTAATATATATAATAAATAACTAAATCCTTTTAGATGTTTTCCACCTAAGGTACAGGTAAGAAAATTTTCATATTTATTCATTAGATTTCCTCCTCATCCAAATTAAAATCATCAAAATCAAATGTGTCATCATTTATTTCTTCTTGTTTATTTTGATTATATTGATTTATTTGTTTATAATAATTATTTAATAATTCTTCTTCATCAATTAACAAATCTTGTTCTAAGCAATGAGCATCATTTGGATACTCTCCTGGTTTACAGTTTAAAGTGCATTCCCCGACATAATCTTCATAGTTACATTTACCAGTATAACACATAATATCATCTCCTTTGATTATTGATAAAATTTTATCGTGGACTTTTAAATATCGATTAGTCATTTCTACCATTGTGTTTTTATCTAAATTTTTATTTTCCTTTGTATCATTAAGTCCTTGAATAGTGCTTATACTTTCGTATGATGTTATATATTCTTCTATCTTCTTTAACTTATCTTTTAAAAACATATTTTCCCAATTTACTTTATCAACCACTTTGTCGTTGTGTTCTGCATTTTTAGTTAATATTTCATTTTCTTTTTTTGTTTTAGATAGTTCTTTTTGTAATGTTTGATATTTGTCATTATTGCAACAAATACCATACTGACAACCTTCTAATTCTCTCTTCATATATATATATCACTCCAACCCTAATTCTTCAAACATCTCTCTAGCACTCATTATCGTTCACCTCTTCAATTTCTTCTTTAAAATTTTTCCCTTGATTAAGTTCATCAAGAGCTATGTTAATCAATTCTTGTTTTTTTGTTTTTTCACTGATAATAATTTTTTCAACATATTTTACAAATAATTCTAATTTTTCAATTAATTCTCCAAAATTATTAGCAATAACCATAAACTCATCAAATTTGTTATTTGGTGATTTATGACCCCAATATTCCAAATTTATCAGGCAATTTTCATTTTCAATGTCATTAACTATAAATTGGTTTTCATCGAATTTTTTCACACGTGTAATTGTTGCGATTTTTGAATAAATCATTTCTGTTAAAACAACAAATAATTTTTTACCTGTTAATGCACAAGGTCTGGTTAAATCTAACAATGGTCTAGGATATAGACATTTATCAAATGTCCTAAATTCAACTAAATTTATAATATAATGCGTTCTTCTATTACTATTCCAACAGTGCGTAAAACTGTATTCTTTTGCGGTTTTTAAATTATAATTTAAATCTAAATCAATTTCTATAACTTCAAATTCAACAGGTTCCTCAATTTCTATTTCATCATAAACTAACTCGTATAAATTTTGTTCTAATAATGCTTCGTATTTTTCTTTTGAATGTTCATCAATAATCATCGGTATTTTTTCGTTGTATAAATTCTTATTTTTTAATTCATATCTTTTGTTTTTATATTCAATTCTAACTTTTGTTAATGTTTTTAATTCACCATCTACCGAATACCAACTATTTAAAAATGTTTTTTCTAACGGTTTTCCATTAGCTTTATACTTTTCCCAATCATATAGTTCACCAAACAATGTTTTGTTTTTTGTTTTATATGCAATTACCTTCATTTATTCATCTCCTTTGATTATTTTTTCTATCACTTTTAATCCTCCTTTAGGACATTGTCCTTGTCAAATTCCAACTTATTCTCTAATCTATATTTTGGTATAAAGTTTTTCCATTTGATTTTAGTTTCAGGTTTTCCTTGCTCAATAAGTTTTTTGCAATCACTACAAACTCTATTATCATTAA
>DUUN01000573.1 GCA_012841535.1 Gallicola sp.
AAATTGTATAAAAATAATATTATTTTCTTCTTTTATTAAATCAATTATTATCTTTAAACATAAATTCCATCTAAAATCTTTATTAATAGTTATCTTCATTGAATTACCTAGTTTTTTATTTAAATTATTCCTATATTTAATATTTTCAAGAATAATATTTTTTCCAAAAACCATCTTTTTTCTATTAAGTTGATTTATTGTGTCAAATAACTCAATAATCCTATTATTAGAATTTATATCATCATCAATTTCTAATTTTGCAAATAAAAAATCTACTACTAAATCCGATATTAATCTTAAATCTATTAGTAGGCCTGTTTCTTTTTTCAATTTTAGAATATAGGTATCATGTATGGATTTAGACAAAATTGATTTTAACTGTGATTTTGTATTTTCAGTCTTTGATTCTTCAATGTCCTTTAATCTGTCATATATGTTATTAAGCTGACTATCTACCATTTCTAAATTACTTTTAATAGAATACATAATATTTCTAATAAAGTCTTCTGTTATCATATAGTTGAAATTTTTATAGAGGATTATATGGTCAATTTCTCCCCAAAAAACATTTACCATAGACTTTATTTGTAGTTCAAACAATAATTCTTCATCGCCATCAATGTACTTTCCATCAATTTTATATATTTCAAAACCATTTTTTTGATACTGTGGTTGTTCTTCTGACATGTTTAAATATATATTATCATTAAGGTCGGTTTTAAAATATTCTCCATCACCCTTAATATGAAAAGTATCCTTAATTCTATTGAAAATTATTTCTTCATCACTATTAAACCTACACTCTAGTCTTACGCCTACAATATCATTTAAATAATCTAAAACTTCCCTCGGATGATCCAATTTGTTGAAGAAATTTTGACGTAACATTTTTTCCTTTATACTATTATCCATCTTTATTCTATAATTTGAATTAAGAAAAAAATCGTCATCTTCCAATAATTTATAAAAAAATCTATTAACTTCTTTCGCCACATAATTTATAAAATCTTTTTTTGTATTTATGTAGTCAACTGATGAGTCAATAAATTGAAACATATCTAATTTCATAATATCTCCTATATTTGTTTTGTTTGTAACAAAAAGGCTTCGATTTTATTATAGAAAATATTAAAATCTTCATTTTCCATACTAATTTTTTCAACAGGACAAAAATCATCTCCTGTTCTATTTAATATTTTTTCAACTATTTTTTCATACTGTACCTTTATTCCCTTTGACTCTAGTAGCTTTAAAGCTCCTTTAGAAATAATATTTGTATATAATTCAACAGTTCTACCTTTAAAATTTAAAATAAACTTAGCTGCTCCGCCACCAATAAATTTATCTGAAATATATATATCTCCTGTAATTTCTTCATTATATAAATCATACATGGGAACGATTCCCTTTTTACTGCTTTCAAAAATTACTTTACCGTCTTTGACAACTACTAAATTTCTATTATCATTTATCATTTTATCTTTAGCTATTTTTAAATTATCCATTTATACCTCTTATAACCCCTTAATTTGTTTTTATGTTCTTAAATATATTTTATCATAATTAACAAGTAAATTTTATTAATATAAATACTATGGTTTTCCTATTAATTAAATAATATATATTGATACAACTTTCCCATAAATATAGTATAATATTAAATAAAATAG
>DUUN01000136.1 GCA_012841535.1 Gallicola sp.
GATTTCCATAATTTTCCTCCTTAATCCTTATATCTATATAATATCTGTATTTAAAATAAAAATCAATATTAAAGATTAATAAATAATTAAAAAGGTATATAAGTATTTAAGGAGGAGATTAAATGAAAATAAATATAACAGATATAGCTAAAGAAAATCTAGATAAAGTTTTAGAGGCTTCAGGTAAGGAATATTTTAAATTAGTTCCAGGAAGTCGTTCCTGCTGTGATATAATTTTTACTTTAGTAGCATCAGATAAATCTGAAAAAGATAAGGTATTTGAAAATGGTAGTTATAAATTTTTAATTGAGGAAGATTTAGATGGTATTTACGATAAAATAGATGTAGACTATATAACAGAAGGCTTTACAAAAGGATTTAGTATAGTAGCAAAATAAATTGGTGGTGTGGGATATGCAGACTAGTTATACAAAACAAAAAGATATTCATTTTTTAGATTTAAGAGAAAATCTAGAAAATAAAGAATATAGAAATTTAAAAAATAACTTAGCAAAATATAATCCCATAGATATTAAAGATTTTATTGAAGAATTAGATCCAATAGATACAGTTTTAGTTTTTAGACTTTTAAGTAAAAATGATGCAATAGAAGTATTTTCATCTTTAGAAAATGAAGAACAAATAAGATTGATACAGGCGTTTACCGATACTGAATTAGACTATATCCTCAATGAATTAAATATTGACGATATGGTCGATATGGTTGAGGAAATGCCTGCTTCTATTGTGAAAAAGATTATAGAACATACAGACAGCAGTAAAAGAAAACTAATTAATGAGTTTTTACAATATCCTGAATCAAGTGCCGGAAGCTTAATGACAATAGAATATGTTGAGCTAAAAAAATATATGACGGTAAAACAAGCACTACAAAGAATAAAGGCTACAGGTATAAATAAAGTAACGGTATATACTTGCTATGTAACAGATGCTTCAAAAAGGTTAATAGGATTTGTTTCCTTAAGAGATATTGTAACTAGTGAAGAAGATGTTTTAATTGGTGATTTATTACATGAAAAAGTTGTTTTCGTTCATACCCATGACGACCAAGAACAGGTAGCAGAGGTCTTTAGAAAATATGGTTTTGTAGTTTTACCTGTAGTAGATAATGAAAATCGTATGACAGGAATAATTACAGTTGATGATATTTTAGATGTAATGGAAAGAGAAGCAACAGAAGATTTTCAAAAAATGGCTGCAATGACGCCAGATGATGAAAGTTACATAGATTCTTCTGTATGGTACTTAGCCAAGAGAAGAATCAATTGGTTACTTATATTAATGATTTCTTCAGCTTTTACAAGTGCTATTATCGGTCACTACAACTATCTTCTAATTGCCTATACGTCCTTATATAATTTTTCCCCTATGATTATGGGAGCAGGAGGAAATTCTGGAAACCAATCTTCAACTACTATTATTCGTGGACTAGCTACTGGGGATATAAAAATTGCTGATTGGTTTAAAGTAATGTTTAAAGAACTAAGAATTGCAATAATAGTTGGAGGAATTTTAGGTATAGTTAATTTTGCCAAAAACATCATATACGATAGATTGAACATAGCTTATTCATTAGTAATTTCAATTTCTTTAATATTTACAGTCTGCTTTGCTAAATTTGTTGGAGGACTTTTACCAATTCTTGCTAAAAAATTAAACATAGATCCAGCTATTATGGCAGGGCCAGTTATTAGTACCCTTGTCGATTCTGTAAGTCTTTTAATATATTTTAATGTTATAGGCATAATTTTGCCAATTTAACAAAAAACTATTGACATTATTTGATAATAATCGTATAATAATTTGTTAGCTTGACGAAGTTTACATATTATGGTATATTATGTACAGTGGTCCAAATATTTTCGTCAAGGAGGGGTATTATATTGTCCGGTTCAATAAATCTAGAATATTTGAAAAACCAAGTTCAAAAAAATATTGGAAAAAAAGTAGTTGTAAAGGCTGATAAGGGGAGAAATAAGATTATTACTAAAACAGGAATAATTGAAAATGTATTTCCCAGTTTATTTACAATAAAGGTTGTTAATGAATTTGATCAGGAAAGGACAGTTTCCTACACTTATACAGATTTATTAACATCAACTGTAGAATTACAGATATGTTAAATGAAACAAACGACGTAAGTCGTTTTTTTTATTGTGAAAATAATTATGATTGTTGTAAGATAGATATATAAGACTACTATGATATAATTAATTAGCAATAGAAATTGGAGATAATAATGTATAAAATCAATTCATATGGAAAAATAAATCTGTCACTAGATGTTATTAGTAAAAGAGAAGATGGATACCATAATATAGATACAATAATGCAACTAATAGATTTAAAGGATACCTTATATATAGAAAAAAATAACTTTAATAGTATAAAAATAAGTTGCAATAATAAAGAAGTACCAATAGATGAAAATAATCTTGTATATAAGGCTTGGAATATTTTAAAAGAATATAGGAAAAATGATTATGGCTTAAATGTAAAAATAGATAAAAAAATCCCCATTGCAGCAGGTTTAGCTGGAGGTAGTTCTAATGCAGCTTATTTTATGAAGGCTGTAAATAAACTTTGGGAACTTAATTTAAGTAAAGAGGAGTTACAAGAACTAGGCAAGAAAATAGGGGCTGATTTACCGTTTTTCTTTGAAGGAGCTACAGCTAGGGCAGAAGGTATAGGGGATATATTTACGCCAATAAAAAACTTTCAAGGCATAAATGTTTTAATTGTAAATAATGGTTGTAAAATTAGTAGTGAGTACGTTTATAAGAAAATAAAATTATCAAATAAAAGTGAAATTGAAAAATGTATTAATATACTTGAATCAGAAAATCCCTTTAGAAAAGAATACTATTATAACACTATGACAGACATTAGTGGTGAACTATGTCCACAAATTTATGAAATAATAGATGACTTGTATAACTTAAATGCATCTGTAGCATTAATGTCAGGTTCTGGTTCAACAGTCTTTGCTTTATACGAAGAAGAAGACGTATTAAACAAGGCTTTTAATAATCTTAAAAATAAATATGAATTTGTATATAAAACTAAAACTTTGTAGGTGATATATGGATAATAGACCAATAGGTGTATATGACTCCGGCTTTGGAGGATTATCGGTATTAAAAGAATTAAGAAATAAACTACCTAATGAAGACTATGTTTATTTTGGTGATACAAAAAGAATTCCCTATGGCTCAAAAGATAAGGAAACAATTCAATTATTTTCAAAACAAATAACGAATTTTTTAATAGAAAAAAATGTAAAAATGATTATTTTAGCCTGTAATACAGTTACTGCAAATGCTATGGAATATTTACAGGCAAATTTTAATATTCCAATTATAGGAATTATTGAATCTGGAGTTAAGTCTGCTTTAAGTTCTACTAATAATAAAATTATTGCAGTTTTAGGAACGGAGGCTACTATTAATAGTGAGGTTTATACGAAGAACTTAAAAAAAGAAAATAATCAAATTGAAGTTTTACCAGTGGCTTGCCCTAAATTTGTTCCTTTAGTGGAAAAAGGGGAAAATAGCAAATTGGAAATAGAAGAAGCAGCAAGGGAATATTTTAAAGAAATTTCAAATAGGGATTTTGATACAGTAATACTAGCCTGTACTCACTATCCTCATATAGCTAATGAAATAAAAAAAGTGTTTGGAGAAAATAAGATATATATCAATCCTGCTATTAAATTAGTAGATAGTGTTAAAAAATATCTTAAAAATAATAAACTAGAAAATAATAATAAAAATTTAGGGAAAATAGATTTTTATACTAGTGGTGAAATAAATAGTTTTAAAGAAAATGGTTCAATATATTTTGGAGAAGAAATAAAGGACATAAAAAATAAAACTTTTTAGGAGGGAGAAATGAGAATATATAGATATCTATATAGAGGAAAAATTGAAGTTGGAATAGAAAAAGACAACTCAATTATAAAGTTAAACAATTATGACAATATAATTGAAATGATAAGTGATGGCTATAATAATTCAAAGAAAATTGAAGAATTAATATCTGAGGAAATTAGAGAATACGATTCTATAAATATTCTATCACCAATAGAAAGACCTATTCACGATATTATTTGTGTTGGAAAAAACTATGCAGATCATATATCGGAATTAGGTGGGGAAATAACAAGTGAGTTTATACCGAATTATTTTGGAAAAAGAGCCAATAAAATACTTGGACATAAGGATATTATAGAAGGTATATTTGATATTGATAGTGAAATGGATTATGAAGTAGAATTAGCTGTAATTATTTCTAAGGACTGTAAAAACATTAGAAAAGAAGACTATAGGGATTATATTTTCGGTTTTTCAATTTTTAATGACATTTCTTCTAGACATTTACAAAGTTATCATAAACAGTGGTATAGAGGTAAAGGTGTTGACAATTATTCTGTTCTAGGACCTTGTATAGTTACAGTTGATGAATTTGAATTTCCACTAAGTTTAAATTTAGAGACCTTTGTTAATGGGGAATTAAGGCAAAATTCCAATACGGAAAAAATGATTTTTAAAATAGAGGATATTATAGAAGATCTATCTAGAACAATGACTTTAGAACCGGGAGATATAATTGCCACAGGTACTCCTTCAGGAGTTGGTAAAGGTTTTAATCCTCCAAAATATTTAACCCCAAATGATATTGTTGAACTAAAAATTGAAAAAATAGGTATATTGAAAAACAAAATACAATAAGAGAAATTTTATATTAATAAAACCCTAAATCCGCATTTGGACTTAGGGTTTTAGATTCTAATCTTCTTTATTTATTTCTTCCTTACATTTTGGGCAGATTCCTCTAAACTCCAAAGAATGACTAACTATGTCATAACCGGTATTAGAGGAAAGTTCATTCTCTAACTTATGAAGAGGACAGTCCTTTAAGGGTATAACCTCCTTACATCTAATACATACTAAATGATGTATATGATTTTTACTATTGAACTGATAAAATACTTCTCCATCGATTTCAACAACTTTATTTATTATGTTCTTACTAGAAAGAGTATTTAAATTTCTATATATTGTTGATAGATTTATTTTTTTCTTTTTATTGACAATTATATATAAATTCTCAGCAGATATAGGATTTTTAATATTTATAATTTCATTTAGAATTATTTTTCTAGCTTCTGTAATTTTTAAATTATTTTCTTTTAAAATATTTTCTATCATATGTAACTCCTTGTATTGACATTAATTATAGTTTATTTTATAATTAAATGCAAATGCAAATCATATGCATTATGGAGGATTTATGAAAAGAAAAATTTTTTTAATTTTGTTATTGTCCTTAATTTTAGTTTCTTGTACAAATAAAAATAATGATAATAACAAGAATATATACACAAGTATTTATCCAATAGAGTATCTTACTAAGGAAATAGTTGGTGATAAATATAAGGTTATTAATATTATTCCAACAGGTGTAGAAATTCATGGTTGGGAACCATCAATGAAAACCGTTGCGTCTATGTCTGATTCACAACTAATATTAGTTAATGGCTTAGGCTTAGAATCTTGGGCGGATTCCGTTTCAGAATCAGTAGGGGAAAGTAAAATAGTTGAGGTCAATAAGGGAATTGACTATATTAAATTAACAGAAACAGAAAAAGAAGAACACAGTCATGGTGATTATGATCCACATATTTGGCTAAGTATAAAGAATATGCTAGTTATGGCTAAAAACATAGAAGAAGAAGTTGTAAAACTAGACCCGGAAAATAAATCATATTATGAGAAAAATTTAGAAAGACTTGAGTCAAGTTTGAAGGAGTTAGACGGCAAATTTGAAACAGCCTTAGAAAATTATAGTGGAAAAGCTATTATTGTTCCCCATGATGCTTTTGGATATTTGGTTAGGGATTATAATTTAAAACAAATTCCCATTGAAGGAATTAACTCCAGCTCAGAACCGGATTTAGGTACCGTTGCAAAAATTGTAGATAAAGCTAAATCCGATAATGTTAATACTGTATTTTATGAATATGGTGGCAGCGATAAAATAGCCAAGACAATTGCGAAAGAAATAAGTGGGGAAACTAAAGAAATTTATTCTTTAGAAAATATTACAGATGAATTAATTAAAAACAATGAAGATTATTATACATTAATGGAAAAAAACTTAAATAATATTTTGGAGTCCTTTAAATAATGGAAAAATCAATAGTTTTAGAAAATGTCAATTTTGGATATGATAAAAAAATTTTAAATAATGTGAATTTAGAGATTAACAAAGGGGACTTTATTGGAATTATCGGTGCGAATGGTGCAGGAAAAAGCACCTTATTAAAAATAATAATTGGACAATTAAAAGCTAATAGTGGAAAGGTAAAAATTTTAGAAAATAATAGTAGGGATAAAAGTATAGGTTATTTAAAACAAATGAATATTGAGGTTGGAGTAAGTTTTCCCATTACTCCTTTGGAAATAGTAACATTAAACTTATACGGGCAAATGGGATTTATGAAAATATCCAATAAAAAAATAAGAAGTAGAGCTTTCAACGCTTTATCAATGGTGGATTTAAAGGATAAAGCCTATTACAACTACAATAATATGAGTGGTGGGGAACAGCAGAGGGTTTTAATTGCTAAAGAACTAGTGAAAAATTCAAAAATATTGATTTTTGATGAACCTACTGCTGGAATAGATAAAGATAGTAAGGAATTATTATTTAATATCTTAGAACATTTAAATAGGAAACATAATATTACAATAATAATTGTCACCCATGAATTAGAATTTTCAAAAAAATATTTTAATAGGATTTTAGAATTAAGAAATGGAGTCCTTAAGGATTATTCAGAGGTAAATACATGGTAATATTCAATTATGACTTTATGATAAAGTCCTTTATAGTAGGAGGGTTAATTTCTATTACAGTTCCCTTAATTGGTAGTATTGTTGTTAGTAAAAAAACATCTACTATTGGTGATGCTCTTTCCCATACTTCCTTAGCAGGAGTTGCAATAGGGCTTATAGTAGGGATTAATCCTATAATTGGTTCTATTTTAATTTGTCTTTTGGCTGCTTTTTCAATTGAGTTTTTAAGGAAGAAATTTCCTAAGAGTTCTGATATTGTAATTGCCATTGTAATGAGTTTTGGAATAGGTCTTGCAGCAATTTTATCTGATTTTATTCCCGGTGCAAATAATTTAGAGTCATTTTTATTTGGAAGTATTGCAGCAGTTAGTAACTTTGAAGTGATTTTAGTTTTAATAATTTCAATACTTGTAATATTAATTTATATTAAGATGTATTATGGATTATTATATATTGTTTTTGATGAAAAGGGAGCTGAATTAGCAGGAGTTCCAGTTAAAAGAATTAATTTTATATTTACTATTTTAACTGCATTAACAATAGCCATAGGCTCAAGGATAGTTGGAGTATTGATGATTTCCTCTTTAATGGTACTACCAGTTGCAACTGCTATTAGAGTGGCTAAATCCTTCTCCCAAAGTATTAAAATATCACTAGTATTGAGTTTTATTTATGTAATAGCAGGTATAATAATGTCCTTCTATTTTAAATTAAAGCCAGGTGGAACTATTGTTATAATTGGTGTAATAGTCCTGGTAATAGAATTGATTTATGAAAGTATAAGTAAAAAACAAGTATAGATAAACCCCTAAAATCAATATGATTTAGGGGTTTATATTTTAATTATCTGCAAAATTGTCAAAATAACCTTGAATTAGAACAAGTGGAGTGCCCTTATCTCCAGAGCCGCTTATTAAATCACTTAAGGAGCCTAATAAATCGGTTATCTGTCTTGGAGTTGTTCCAATAGAGGCATTTTGTCCAACTAGATCACTGTCTTTATGGCTAATTTTTTCCTTTATAGCTTCTGTTCTTTCATCATCAGAAAGATCTCTTAAATCCGTATCTGCAATATATTTGATTTTAATTTCGCTAGGTGTACCTACTAAACCAGAAGTATAACCTGGTGAAACTACTGGATCTGCTAATTCCCAAATTTTTCCTACAGGGTCTTTAAAGGCACCATCGCCGTAGATCATTACCTGTATATTTTTCTTATATTTTTCTTTTAAAATCTTTTGTAGATTTTCAACAAATTCTTGAGAATTTCTAGGGAATAATTTAATAGAATCCTCTGTTGCTAAATTTGAACCGTACAGTCCGTAAATTTCATTATAACCACTTCCATTAATTGGTTTAGATAAAATATCAGCTAAAGTATAGATGGTTTTAACACCAAGCTTTTTAAATAAATCCGATAAGTATTTTCTTTCGTGTATATCAGCAATAAGCAATTCATCACAAAGTTTAGCAATATCTTCAGGATTGTTAGTAAGGTAAATTTCAATATTATTATTTATAGCATAGCTTTTATATAATTCTACATAATTTACTCCAGTAAATTGATGTAGGGAATTTTCGCCAACTAAACTCCAATATTCTTCTTCTGTTAAAGTATCCTTATATATATTTATATCCTTACCTAATAGTAGTGATTTATCAAATAGAGCATTTCCAACTTCATCAGAAGGATAACTTAGAAATACCTTAATATTCTTCTTTGTATTTGCAATAGCTTTCATAATCATTGAAAATCTATTTCTACTTGTAATTGGAAAAACTACACCTATTGAGTCCTCGTATTTAGAATTTAAGTCCTCTGTAATACAATCGATATTCACATAATTACCTTGAGCTCTAGCTAGTAAGGACTCTGTTATAGCAAAAACATCCATATCATTTAAAACAATATTGTCTTCTTTAATGATTTTTTCAACAGTTTCTTCTATAATCTTTATTAAATCATCACCTTCTTTAATGATTGGTGTTCTAATACCCCTTGCAACGGTTCCTATATTTCTTGTCATAAGTCCTCCTAATTTATTTTATTATAATATCTTCAGTTATTATTATATCCACAGGAATATCGAATTTTTCAAGAGGAAGTTCATTAACTATTTGAAAATTATAGGCTAAAGCTATTTTTAGGGGAGATGAATTTAAACTAGCAAAAAATCTGTCGTAAAAACCTCCACCGTAGCCCATTCTATACTTTTCTCTTGTAAAAGCTACTCCAGGTGTAATAACCAAATCTATAATATCATTATTTACAAAATTTCTTAAGTCTTTTTTTGGTTCTAATATATTATAATATCCAGAAATTAAGTCATTATCTAAGTCCTTAATCAATGACAATTTCATAATATTTTCTTTTTTTTCTATATAAGGTATATATAAGTTCTTATTTTTCTTAATAATATATTCCATAATTGGCCTTGTATTAATTTCTGAACCAAAGTTAACATAGCAAAATATATTATTAAATTTATCTAAAATATCTGAATTAAGCAATTGTTGAAAAATATTTTCATCTAGAGTTTTTTTGTTTTCTAAAGACAAGGAATCTCTTTTGTTTATGATTTCCTTTCTTAATAACTTCTTATTCAAAGTTATCTCCTCCTATATAAATATTATACACCTAATAGTTACATTATTAGTATATCAAATATTAATTTTTCTTAATGTTTTGAAAAAACTTTGTAACCGTTTTGTAACTTTTGATTAAAATCATAAAAAATTATGGTATAATTGTTAATGATATGTTGAGGTGGTGTATTGGTAGAATTTAAAGAAGTTTCTAAAATATATAAAAACAATGTTTTAGCATTGGATAATATTAACTTAAAAATAGATGAAGGAGAATTTGTCTTTATAATAGGAGAAAGTGGAGCTGGAAAATCTACACTTTTAAAATTAATATTAAAGGAAGAAAATCCTACATCTGGAGAACTGTATTTTTTTAATGAAAATATTACTAAACTAAGAAATAGACGTATACCTATTCTAAGGAAACAAATAGGCGTTGTTTTTCAAGATTTTAGATTAATAGATAATAAAAATGTGTATGGAAATTTACAATATGTAATGGAAATTCTAGGTTATTCAAGAGGCTATATAAAACGTGAAATACCTAAATTACTAGAAAAAGTAAATTTACTAGGAAAAGAAAAATCCTATCCATATCAACTGTCCGGTGGTGAACAGCAAAGAGTTAGTATTGCAAGGGCGTTAATCGTAAAGCCTAAGGTTTTAATTGCAGATGAGCCTACAGGAAATTTAGATCCTAAAACAGCAGATGACATAGTAGATGCATTGGATCAGATAAATAAAGAAGGTACAACTGTAATTATGATAACTCACGAAAAATCAATTGTTGATTCAATGAAAAAAAGAGTTGTTCATTTGGAAAAGGGCAAGATAATTAGAGATGAAAAAGGTGGTAAATATGAGAAAGATTAGAGTATTTTTTGCCACTTTAAAAGAAGGAATTAAAAGCCTTTGGAAGCATAGAGGTATGGGATTTGCCTCTGTATTATCCATTATGTTAGCACTTATAATATTAGGTGTTATTCTTATTTCAGCCTTAACTTTAAATCAATATGTTTTAGATTTAGAAAAAAAGGTTGATGAAGTAGTAGTATATATGGATAAGGACAGTGAGCAGGCAGTTATTGACTCGCTAAAAACAGACTTGGAAAACGACAAATTTGTTAAGGATATACGATTTAAATCTAGTGAAGAGGCTTTAAAAGAATATACAAAAAGCATCGGTGAATCTCAAAGTTATTTATTAGAAGGAATGGAAGGAGCTTTACCACCATCTTATGTAGTAACTTTAAATGATGTTAGAGATGCAGAGGAGTTTAGCCATGAAGCTACGAATTACGAAGGTGTATCTGAAGTAATATTTTTCAAAGATACTATTGAAAAAGTGGTAAAAATTTCTCACTATGTTCAAATTGGTGGAGCTGTTGGAGTAGTGGCTTTAGTTATTATTTCAATATTTATAATATCTAACACTATAAAGCTTACTGTATTTGCAAGAAAGAGAGAAATTCAAATAAAAAAATATATTGGTGCAACTAATACTGTTATAACAGGACCTTTTATAGTTGAAGGAGCGGTATTTGGACTAATTGGTTCAGGGCTGGCATTTGCAGCTATATATTTTGGTTATGATTTATTGTTTAAAAGATTTGCAGAAAAATTTCAGCAAAACTTAGCAGGGTATCTTATACCAATAGAGCTAATTTACAAAGATATTTTAATAATATTTTTGACTTTGGGAATAGGCATTGGTATAATAGGTTCATTAATGTCAATTAGAAAATACTTGAAAGTATAGGGAGGACAAGAATTGGGTTATAGTAAGAAAAGATTTTTAGCTATGTTGTTACTATCTTCTATAAGTCTTTCTACAGTTTCTTTTGCTGATAGCATAAGCGAAATGGAAAATAAAAAACATTTAAATCAAAAATCAGCAGATGAATTAAAAAATTCAATTAATTCATTAGAGCAAGAAAAAAATTCTTTATCTGGAGATGTTGCAGTTATAGATGAAGAAATTAAAAAATTAGAAGCACAAATAAGTGAGTTAATGAAACAAATTTCTGCTTTAGAAATTGCTATAAAAGAAACAGAAGAAGAAATTAAAAAATTAGAAGATAATATAGATAAAAATCAAAAAGAGTTTGAAGAAAGACTTGGTGCAATGTATAAAAACAGTCAAGTTGGTTACTTGGACATAGTTTTTTCATCATCAGGTATAGATGATTTATTATCAAAAGCTTCAACAATGAAATTTATTACTGAATATGATAAAGAAATAATAAATAATCTTAAAAATGATAAACTTGTAATAGATGCAAAAAAATCAGAATTAGATGGACAAAAACTATCTTTAGAAATATCTAAACAAACTTTAGATAATAAAAATGCTGAATTATATGCATCAAAAGCAAGCAAACTAGTGTTAATTGAAGAGGCTGCCAATAAGCAATCAATATCTCAAGCTGAATTGGAAAAATTAGAATCAGAGATTTCAACATTAGAAAAAAGCATTAGTGCAGAAAAGGCTGCACAGGCAGAAGATGCAAGAAAAGCAAGAGAACAAGCAGCTCAAGCAAAGGCACAAGCTCAGGCAAAAGCAAACACTAGCAATAGACAAGTTGCTTCTGCTGTAAGTACAAAAAGTAGTGTAGGAGCTGGAGAAATCTCTACTAATGTAGGTAATGGAACTTTAGGATGGCCAGTACCATCTTCAAGAAACATTACAAGTAATTACGGTTATAGAACCTTGTTTGGTGTTCCAGAATTTCATATGGGAGTTGATATAGCAGCACCTCTTGGAACTGCAATAGCTTCAGCAGACAGCGGAACTGTTATATATTCAGCTTACACAGGAAGTTATGGAAACCTAATGAAAGTTCAACATGATAGTGGAATAGTTACATACTATGCACATTTATCTTCATATGTAGCTTCTGTAGGAGAGAGAGTTTCTAAAGGACAAACTATCGCAAGAATGGGTTCCACAGGTAATTCAACAGGATCTCATTTACATTTTGAAGTAAGAGTAAATGGAGCTCATACTAATCCATTAAATTATATTCAATAATTATTAAAACAGACTTTTTTGAAAGTCTGTTTTTTTGTGTTAAAATAAAAGTATTATACTATAATTAAAATAACGAGGAAGCAATGCTTAAGGATTTATTGGATTTACACAAGGGAGATATTCTGTCAATAGTTGGAAGTGGTGGTAAGACTACGACAATGTTTAGATTAGCAGAGGAACTTAAAGGCAATAGGGTTTTATTAACTACTAGTACTAAAATATTAAAGGAATATGGCGATAGTTTTATAACAATTGATGATATTGCAGATATTAAAGAAGAATTAGGAAAAAACATATATTTAACAGGAAAAGATTTTACCGAACACAAGTTTTCGGGAATAAGTAATAGTGATTTAAATAGGGTAAAAAATTATTTTGATTATATTATTATAGAAGCTGACGGATCAAAGAATTTACCCCTAAAAGGATGGAGAGATTTTGAACCGGTAATACTAGACTCTTCTAATAAAACTCTAGGGATTATTCCCATAGACATTTATGGAGAGGAATTGGAGAAAATAGAAATATTCCAAAAAGATTTATTTTTTAATATTGTAGGTAAGAATAAGAAAATATTTGATATTGAATGTATCTATAAGATAATTAGCTCTCCCGTAGGATTGTTTAAAAATTCCTCCAAGGAGAAATTTGTACTTTTTAATAAATGTGATAGTAGAAAACAAGTAAATATTTTTAATAAAATAGTTGAAGATTTAAAAAATGTATATACTATAGATAGTAGTATTAAATTTATTTGTGGCTCCTCTTTAAAGGGTAGGTATTATGTCTATTAGTTGTATTGTTATGGCATCGGGTATGTCTAAAAGAATGAATGGAAACAAGTTGTTATTAAAAATTAATAAAAAAATGATTTTTGAATATATTTTAGATACTATTTATAAAATAGATTTTGATGAAGTAATAGTTGTAACTAGATTTAAGGAAATAATAGATTATTGCGAAAAATATAATTATAAAGTTGTTATTAATAATAACTATGAAGAAGGACAGTCAAGTTCAATTAGACTAGGGATTAAAAGTGCAAAGGAAAATAATGATTATATGTTTTTTGTAGCAGACCAACCTTTTATTAAAGAAGAAACCATAAATTATATATTAAACGAATATAAGGGAGACAGTGAGGAGATTATTATTCCATATTATAATGGTATTAAGGGAAATCCTGTTTTATTTGGAAATAAATTTAGGCAAGCTTTGTTAAATTTATCGGGAGATAAGGGCGGCTCAGTTGTAATTAAAGAGAATACAGATAAAGTAAAGCAGGTTTTTATAAATATAGAAAACGATTTTGAAAATTTCGACATAGACAATAAAAATGATTACGAGGTATTAAAAAAAGAATATGAAAAATGATATTATTGTAGTTAGAGGTGGTGGAGATGTAGCCACTGGAGTAATTCAAAAACTTCACAGAACAGGATTTAGGGTTTTGGTACTGGAAATAGAAAAACCTACGGCAATTAGAAGAACTGTAGCAGTATCTAGTTGTATATACACAAATGAATATAAGGTAGAGGATATTATAGCAGTAAAATGTGACACAGAATTAGATATTTATTTAGCTTGGGAAAATAATAAGGTTCCAGTAGTTGTAGATCCAGAAGGGGAATTTGTAAATATTTTCAAACCTAAATATATAATAGATGCAATTATAGCAAAGAAAAATATTGACTTTGATAAATTTAATGCTTTTGGTAAAATAGCCTTAGGACCAGGCTTTGAAGCAGGAAAAGATGCAGATATAGTTATAGAAACTAATAGAGGACATAATTTAGGTAGACTAATATTTAAAGGTTTCGCTGCAGAAAACACTGGAAGTCCAGGGAATATTAGTGGGAGAACCTTAGAAAGAGTAATATATTCTGAATTTGAAGGTAAAATCAAACATATAAAAAAAATTGGTGATATTGTTACAGAAAATGAAACTATTGCAACAATAAATGGAAAAGAAGTAAAAAGTAAACTGTCCGGAGTATTGAGAGGATTAATCTACGATGGATTTGTAGTTACAAAAGGACTAAAAATTGCAGATGTAGATCCACGTAAAGAGGAAATAGATAATTGTTTTACAATTTCAGATAAAGCAAGGGCTGTGGGAGGTAACACCTTAGAAGCAGTATTAATTCTTGAAAATAGAAAGAAAGATAGGGGGTAAGGATGGAAACCCAAGTTTTAACCAAAATAGCAAATAGAGTAGAAAAGGGAGAAAAAGCAGCTTTAGTAATACTGGAAAACAACTGTGGCTCAGTACCGGGAAGAGAAGGCTCGCTAATGGGGGTTTTTGAAGATGGCTCAATAGTTGGTACCGTTGGAGGAGGAGCTATTGAATACGACATTATTCAAAGAACTTTGAAAGCGATGGAAAGAAATAGAAACTTTAAATTCGATTATTCATTAACAGAGGATGGCGAACTAGAAATGTCTTGTGGTGGACAAACATCAGGCTTTGTTAAAATCTTAGTTCCGAAAAATAATTTAATAATTTTTGGAGCTGGTCATTGTGCACAAAAACTAGCTAAATTTGCAATAGGCTGTAATTTTAGTGTAACAGTTATAGATGATAGGGAAGAATTTAAAAATCACCCAGACTTTGAAGGTATTGAAGAATATATTGTTGGTACACCAGAAAAAGTAATAGATAAGCTTAAATTTGATAAAAATTCAACCTTTATCGTAATTGCCACTAGAGGTCATATGCATGATTTTGAAGCAGCAAAAGCAGTAGTAGAAAAAGATTATAAATATATAGGTATGTTAGGTAGCAGAAAAAAAGCCCTAGAATTAAAAGAAAAATTAGTAAATGATGGAATAGACAAGGATTTAATCAATAGGATGTACCTACCTATAGGCTTGGATATTTCAAATGGAACAGTAGAAGAAATTGGAATATCTATTTTGGGAGAAATATTAAAAGTAAAAAATGAATTAGATGGAAAATCAAGAAGAATAGAAATTGACAAGAATGACCAATAATATGAAAAAGGGCTATAGTTTACAAATAGCCCTTTTTTACTTGAGTTTTTTCATTAAAGCTTTTGCTATAATTGGTATTAAAATTAACTGAATAATAATTCCTGGCAACCCTGTAACTACAGAACCAGATAACCATATGTAAGGTGGAATTTTTGACATACCTAACATAGTAAAGAGAAGGTAGGATACAATACCACCAAAAACTCTTCCAACAACCATAGCTATTATTAAAGATAAAATAATGTTATTTGTTTTCTTATTAATAATTCCAGCAAACAAACCATACCCTAATAGTTCAAAGGTCATTATATAAAGAGTAGGTATTGGTGGCATATTAGTCAGTAAAAAATTAATTAATGGTAAAATAATTCCGATAATAGCACCATATGCTGGTCCTAAAACAAGTCCTGCAATTAATACAGGAAGATGCATAGGCAATAATATATTACCAGGAATACCTGTAAGATGAACTAAAGTAGGTAAAATTATACCTATTGCTAGTAGTAAAGAAGAATAAACTAGTTTTTTTGTTTTCATAAACACCTCCATATAATATATTATACGC
>DUUN01000086.1 GCA_012841535.1 Gallicola sp.
AAATATAATTATTTTTAAAAAAGATAGTAAAAGAGAAAGGAAACAATAAAAATGAAAGAACAATTTATAAAAAAATTAAATAATAGACAATGGGCGTTATACTTATATTTAAAGTATCAAGCAGAAGAAAATAACGGTTGGAAAAAGAGAATTGATATTTTAAGAGATTTAAGCGGGCATTACAGGTTTAATATGGATACTGATAAAAAAGATTTATACTATAATAAATCAGCACAATTACTTACAAGAGATGTAAGAGAAATTAACAAGAACGGAATTATCCAAAAAATTATTGTAAGCGATGCACAAAAAGGTTTAAAACTTGGCACACAAGAAGAAGTGGAATTATCTTTTGAAAGAGAATTAATGTCAATTTTGAAGAAATTAAAAAACTACCATATCAAAGTGCAAAAAGCAAAAGATAACGGACAAGTAAGATTAACCTTTGATTTAGAACGAGATTATATAGAAGCGTTTATAAATGATAATAATGGAGAAAACAATAATGAATAGCCACGAAGAAGCATTTAATCGTATCAAATACACCACAAAGAAAGAGTGGTTGAAAAAAAGAATAAATGGTATTGGTGGCAGTGATGCATCTTGCTTGGTTGGTCTAAACAACTATAAAACGATAATTGACCTATGGAAAGAAAAAGTATCAGGTGTTTATACTGAATTAAAATTCAAAAATCAAAAAGCAATTGACTATGGTAATAAGGCGGAAAAACCTTTAAGGGATTTATTCGCTATAACTTATGAAGATAGATACAAAGTAAGGCACACAAACGAATTATTACAAAACAAAGAATATCCGTTTATGCTTGGTAGTTTAGATGGAGAAATAATAGAACTTGCAACGGGAAGAAAAGGAATATACGAGGGTAAAACAGCAATGATCCAAAACTCACAACAATATCAAGTTTGGAAAAACGGTGTCCCGTATAATTATTTAATACAAGTTTTATGGTATTTATTGATAACCGATTTTGATTTCGCTATAATAAATGCGGAATTAAGATTTACAAATAGTGATAGTAAAGCAAATCCAGAATTCTCATTTACAAGGAGAATTTATAGGGTAGAAAGGAGCGAATTTGAAGATGACATAGAAACTTTAAAACAAGAAGCAATAAAGTTTTGGTCTTTTGTTGTAAGCAAAAAAGAGCCACCACTTAAAATTGCATCATTTTAGTATTTTAAAAAATAAAGAAAAAGAAAGGAAATGAAAAAAGAAAAAATGGAACTAACAATTATAGCAAAGGAACTTCCAAAAATTAGTTTTAATAAGGAAGAAATCAAAAAAGAAGTAGAAAAGAACTTAAAGAAGTATAAAGGGTTAGTATTTGTAGATGAAAGCGAATTAACCGAAGCAAAAACAATAAGAGCATCATTAAATAAAGTATCAAAAACATTTGATGATGAAAGAAAGAGAATTAAAAAAGAACTTTCTGCGCCTATTATTGAATTTGAAAACGATATCAAAGAAATTACAGGAATGATAAATCAAGTCAATTATGATATTGATTTACAAGTAAAAGCATTTGAAGAAAAGAAAAGGCAAGATAAATTAGAAAAAGTAAAAGAATTATGGGAAAGTTTAAGTAAACCGAATATAAAAATAGAGCAAGTATTTGATGAAACTTGGTTGAATGCATCAAAGAAAATTGAAAAAGTGCAAGAAGAAATGCAAGAGAGAATAGCAGAAATTGACAATTCACTTGAAACGATAAAACAATTTACAGAGAACAAGATACACCAAGCAGAAATTGAATATGAATATTTAAGGACACTAAACTTACCAGAAGCAATTAAAAACTTTAAAGAAAGACAACAAGCGATACAAGAAACAATAACTCAAAAGGTAGCGGTTGAAGAAACACAACAAGAAAGCACAGATGAAGCGCCAAAAAAGGCAGAACAAAAAGTATTTACATTAACCTTTGAAATAAAAGGAACAGAAAGTCAAATACAAATAATAAGTGGTTTTCTTAAAGCAAATAACATTGAATATAGGAGAGTAAAGTAAAATGGAAATAAAGAACAAACAAGTAATAAGTAGAGCAGTAAATAAAAAACCTAAATTTAGCGTTGCAATTCAAAGCGATGCATACAAGAAATTAATTAATAACACACTACAAGACAAAACAAGAGCGCAAAACTTTATAGCAAATATAAGTAGCGCAGTTGCAAATAATAGAGAACTGCAAGAATGCGACCCAGCAACTATATTAAGCGCAGGACTTATGACAGAGAGTTTAAACTTATCTTTGAATAATCAAATAGGACACGCTTATTTAATACCGTTTAAAGACAATAAAAACAACCGTACAGTCGCACAATTTCAATTAGGATACAAAGGGTATTTACAACTTGCGATGCGCAGCGGTCAATACAAAAAGATAAATGTATTAGCAATTAAAGGAGAATTAATAAAATATGATCCATTAGAAGAAATAATAGAGGTAAAACTGATAGAAGATGAATTTAAAAGAGAAAAAGCAAAGACAACAGGTTATTATGCGTTTTTTGAATATCATAACGGTTTTAAAAAGAGTTTATATTGGAGTAGAGAAAAAATGGAAGCTCACGCATTAAAATACAGTCAAGGTTATAGAGCAAAGAAAGGTTTTACATTTTGGGAAAAAGACTTCGATGCAATGGCAATAAAAACACTTATAAGGCAACTTATATCTAAATGGGGAATTATGAGTGTAGAGATGCAGGATGCGTATATCAAAGATATGGGTGTAATAGAAGAAGATGGAAATGTTGAGTATATAGATAACACTGACACTGATGGTTATGAAGAGACACCACAACAAACGGAAAATAATAAATCTACAAAAGCAACACCAAAAGAACAAGTAGAAGTTGTAGAAGAAGAAAAAGTAGAAGAATATAAAGGGGAATTTTAAAATATGGTAAATCAAGTGTTATTAGTAGGAAGAATTGCGAATAACATAGAAACATTACAATTTGATAGTGGCAACATATTAAGTAAATTTACAATTGCATTAAATACAAAAGTAAAAGGCGAACAAATAACTGATTATATAGATATAGAGATATGGAACAATCAATATATCGGTAAATATGGAGCAAAAGGCAATATAGTAATAGTAAACGGTCAATTAAAAACAAAGACTTATCAAAGAAAAGATGGAACAAACGCAAAAAGCGTGTTTATTAACGCAAACTATGTATCAGTAGTCAATGACACCAAAGAAGAAGAAACAAGCACAGAACACGCTAAAAACGACCTTAAAAACGATTTTAGCAATAACGAGTATGAAGAAGAAGACTATAACGAAGAAGATGAATTTGATTTTGATGATGATATACCATTTTAAAAGAGTATAAAACAATAAAAGGTGGTAGTTGAAATACACTACTACCTTACTAAATAAAAAAGAAAGGAAAAAAAGGTAGTATGGCAAAAAAAAGGATGTTTACAAGAAATGTTATTGATACCGATGCATTTTTAGGACTACCACCAACAGCGCAGAACTTATACTTTCATTTAAATATGAGAGCAGATGATGAGGGGTTTATAGATAACACTTTATCAATAATGAGTTTATGTAAAGCGAAAAAAAGTGACTTACAAAAGTTAATAGATAAAAAGTTTATAATTGACTTTGGAGATGTAGTCGTAATTAAGCATTGGAAAATGCATAACAACATAAGAGCGGATAGAATTATAGGAACGAATTATACCAAGCACAGGGAAAAATTATATATCAAAGACAATGGCGGTTATAGTTTAAAGGAAAAAGATAAGACAATAAAATGTCAGTCAAATGTCAGTCAAAAAGATGACAAAATGTCAGTCAAATGTCAGTCAGCGTGTCAAGAAAATGACAGCATAGATAAGATTAGATTAGATAAGTATAGTATAGATAAGTATAGATTAGAAGAGAATAGTATTAGTTTATTGGATAATATAGAAAAAGAAGATAATAAAAATAGTATTTATAATAATATAAGTGAAACGGACAATTTAATTGAAAGAAAATCAATAAATCAATTCTCTAACGATCCATCTTATCAAAAAATGATGAAACTTAAAGAAGAAATTTTAAAAAATAAGAAAGGGACTGATTAAAAAATGAAAAATGAAGAGATAGAAAAAAAGTTTAGTTTTGATAAGGAACTACAACATTTAGTAGGAAAGGCAGATTATTTTTATACTAAATATGTTATTAGTATGAATAATTTAAAAAGAGATTTAGAAGATTTATTGACTTATGAAACAAAGAACATAAAGTTTTCTATAAAGAAAATTAGCGGAATACCTTGTGTATTTTTAAATGATAAAGAAATTATAGCAAAAGTAAAAGAAACTGCTATAAAAGAAATTAAAAGTAAAATTGAAGAATTAGAAAAGTTTTTAGAAGAGCATAAAAAACTTATAACACCAGCAAAGGCGTTAAAAGAGATTTATTTTAGGCAAGGCGAAATAATAGAAAATTATTATAAAAATGAAAAAGATTATTATGATGAAGAGATTACAGAAGAAGAGTATAAAGATAAAAAAGAAGAATGTAGATTTTCATTTATAGATTTAGTAAGTGATTTGAACTACATAGTAAGAGAAAACAAAATAAGTTGGCAGATGTTTGATAAGTTTGTGAAAGAATAATGAAAAAACGACCAATCATTGATAGAATTATCAACAGGACAGTAAAACATACCTTAAAACGCTCAAACTATACCTTATTTTAAACGAAAAGACTTTTTAGGTATAATGAGTATAGCAAGAGTAAAAGTTGAAAATTAAGAGAATTAGGGGCGATTGACACAATGAAACAAAAAACAAAAACTTTAATAGGAAAAACAGCAATAACGATAGGTGTATTTTCAATACTCATATTAGCGATGTTTTTAATCGTGAAATATACAAGAATTACAAACATTGAAGAATTAAGGGCGTTAGTTGAGAGCGTCGGTATATGGGGATGGTTAGTATTTTTAATAATACAAGTATTAGCAACGACCTTTTTATGTTTTGTTCCTGGTGTTACAATAGCGTTTAATACAGCAAGTATAATTTTATTTGGATGGGTTAATGCTTTAATAATAGCAGTGGTTGGTATAGCACTAACATCATCTAACTTATTTTTTATAGGAGATAAATTAGGAGAAAAAGTAGCAATATGGTTGGTGGGAGAAGATAATTTAAAAAAGGCTCAAGATTTAGTAGAAACTAAAAGTAAGATTTTATTACCTATAACATTTATGCTACCTATATTTCCAGACAACGCTATGTGTATAGTAGCTGGTATGACTAAAATGAAATATTGGTATTTCTTACTTATTGCGTTTATATTTAGGGGAATAGGTAGTGCTACGATTATATTTTTAGGAAGTGGAATTATAGATTATTCTTCATTTAGTTTGGTAGATTGGTTTTTAATAATAAATGTGTTAGCAATAGATTTTATTGTGGTAGTAAAAACTGCTTTTAAAGTAGATAAAAGGATAAGTAATAAGAAAAAGGAGAAAATTTAAAATGAAAAAAGTATTTATAAGCGATAAAACAAGAATGGTTTTAGAAAGTATGGATAACATCGACAAAGGGCATACTTTATACGATAGTTTTTACGAGGTAGAAGTAGATGATGATTTCCACGTGAATGTTTATGGCAATGCGACAGTTTTTGATAACGCAAGAGTTTTTGGTAATGCGAAAGTTTCTGGTAATGCGAGAGTTTATGGAGATGTAGAAGTTTTTGGTAATGCGAAAGTTTCTGGTAATGCGAGAGTTTATGGAGATGTAGAAGTTTTTGGAG
>DUUN01000237.1 GCA_012841535.1 Gallicola sp.
GTGGTAGCATTTGGTACAATGTATCCATACAGGGCTAATATGGTAAGCCAATTAATACGCGCAGGAATCAATGTGTCCTTATTTGGGGTACCTGATAAACGATTCCCTAAAACAGAAATTACTCGAAATTTCAAAAATGAGTATATAACGGGAAAGCGAAAGGCGGAAGTATTGATGGGCTCTAAAATAGTTTTTAATAATTTTCATTATGCCGAAATAGAATCTGTAAATGTGAAGTATTTTGAAATTAACGGCATCGGTGGTTTTCAATTATGTGATTATAAACCTACACTGGAAGAATATACTAAAGTTCCAACAAGTAAGTATGCTTATAAAACTATTGATGAAGCGATTGATTTAATCAGGTACTATTTACCAAGACAGGAGGAAAGGTTTCAAATTGCACAAGAACAAATGGAATACTTTCGAGAACATCATACGTATGAAAAAAGGATAGAAAAAATCTTTAGAATTATTTTCAAATGAGAATTATATTTATGGGGTTCCGATCTTTTTTGGAGCATAAACGAGGAGTAGAAAACGTTATAGAATTTCAATCAAAAGCACTGGCTTTTGAGAAAATTTATTATATTCATTTTGGAAAGAATAACAGAGCTTACAAACACAATAATTATATTTGCATTTCGCTTTCTCCTTTGTCTCTCAGAACTTTCTTCATCATCAATAGGTTATTGAAAAGAATAAAAGACAAAAGTACTTTGCTTCATTCCCATAATCCATTATTAACTTTTCTCTATAAAGGTAAAACTGATTTTCTAACAGTCCATGATGGTTTATATTATTTAGCCAAAAGCAAAAGGGAGAATCGATTTAAATTGATATTACTGAAATATATAGAAAAAAGGATATATAAAAAATCTACTTGTGTTCATTTTATTTCTCATTTTAGTAAAAAAATGAGTCTCTTTAAAAATGAAAGTAAGTATGTTATAATCCCCAACACCTCAATATATGAGACTTATGTCGAAAAAAAGCCGGCTTCCAAAAAAACTGACAAAAATAAAATTCATGTTTTTTGTGTTCGAAGCATTGAGGAAAGGGCAAGATTTGATCTCATGTTGGAGATTGCAGATAAATTAAAAGATAATTTTATATTTGATATCGCAGGTAAAGGTCCATTGTTGGATCATTATAGGGATCAGGTAAACAAAAGAAATTTAAGAAACGTTTCTTTTCATGGTTATGTAAACGATGAACAACTTTTTAATTTCTACAGAAACGCCGACATAATTTTAACTCTTGCCGAATATGGAGAAGGATTTGGGTTACCAATAATAGAAGGATATTTATTTAATCGCCCGGTTATTGCGTCCAATAGATGCGCTATACCTGAAGTCATTATTTCAAAGGAGGATCTGGTTGAAAATGATATGGATAATATTGTTGACAAATTGAAAAAATTCAATTTCAGCAAAAATATTGATTACAGGGAATATTATGATCAACATTTTTCAAATGAAATAATCCTGAATAAATTTAGAAATTTGTATTTAACAGTAGTTAAATAATGGGCATATATATTATCACTATACTTATACTTTCTTTTTTTTCAATATTAGAAGTAACGAGAAAAATCAGTCCTTCTACAAAAAAAATAATGATATTCTTTGCTTTTATCCTGCTTGTATTTCAAACAGGATTAAGGTGGGAAACAGGTACAGACTGGTGGCCATATTTTGATCAATTTAAATATGAATCCGATTGGCAATCTTTTAAATCAGGGAATATTTCTGTGGAAAAAGGATATCAACTATTCAATATACTCATTAAATATATATCCAATAATTATTCCGTTTTTCTTTTTATGCATGCCATTATATTTTATACGCTCATATTTAAATCGTTTAAATCATTTACACCCTTTTTCTTCATTTCTATTTTATTATTATATACCTCAACCATGGGAATGATGGGATCAAACAGACAACTATTGGCACTTGGAATTTGTTTGATAGGGTTAAATAAATTGATTGAAGGTCATAAAACTCAGTTTTTTGTTTTTGTGATAATTGCATCCTTTTTCCATTTAACTGCCTTACTTTTTTTGATATATTTTTTCTTCAATAAAAAAATTGAAATTAAGTGGATAATCGTGGGAATGTTCATCTGCATACTTATAGGATTCACCGAACTTCCACTACAATTATTTTCAGTATTTGGAAGATTCAATGAATTATCCGCCTTTAAAACAGAAGTGTATTTAAATTCGGCATTGGATGCATTAAGTAAGAGTCAACTCTCATTAGCCGGCTTGACTAAACGAATGCTTTTTTTGATTCTTTTCCTTTACACTCGAGACAAAATATTGCGAAATTATAAGCATTATAATTATTTTCTGAATGGCTATATTCTGGGAATTGCATTCTACTTTTTATTTTCAAGAAGTTTGTTGGTAATGATTAGTAGAGGTAGTTTCTATTTTAATATTATGGAACCAATTCTACTTTCCTATCAATTAACCTTATTAAAAAAACCGAATAAAAAATTTGTTCTTTCGGCTTGTATGTGCATTCTTGCAGTCATATTATTTTTTCAATCTATAGCAGCATATCCCGATCTTTTTATTCCATATAAAGGAATATGGATCAACACAAGTTTTCATAGAGAAATGTACTAATCTTATTCTCAAATAAAAAATGAACAATAAACTTCTCCAAATCAACTCCGTAGTAAACTCCGGTTCAACAGGGAGAATTGCAGAAGAAATCGGACAAATAGCCATTGCGGCTGGTTGGGAGAGTTATATTGCCTACGGCAGACACGCCCGTACAAGTCAATCGGAATTGATAAAGATTGGGAGTGATTGGGATATTAGGATGCATGGCTTGCAGACGCGGTTGTTTGACAAACACGGGCTCGCTTCAATAGCTACAACCAGGGAGTTTGTGGAGCAAATA
>DUUN01000799.1 GCA_012841535.1 Gallicola sp.
AAAGGAAAGTTCAACCCACAAGAGTGGATGGTGGAGGAATTGATTAAAGGACAGGAAAGACATTAACTAATGAGAAAGTTATTACATATAAGAAAAATGATGATTACAAAGCGTAAATGAATTGTGTTTCTGAATGATTGGACTTCATTCTCATCGTCAATATTCCTAGTCCAACAGAATAAGTAGAGGTAATAAAAAAATATAGACAAATGATTCCATTTTTTGTGTTATCAATAATTATTCTGTTTTTATCTTTTGTGAAAAGAGATAAACAACTTTATCTATTTATTGCACTTGGCCTAATACTTATTATAATTGCAGGTTTTAGAACGGAAAGTGTTGGTACCGACACTATTAATTATAGTGTGTTTTTTGAAAGGATAAAAAATCATGGTTCGATTCCTGTAGAGCCTGGATGGGTAATGTTAAATAAATTAGTCCAATTTATTGGTGCAGACTATTCATTTTTTATGGCATTCGTCTCTGTTATAACACTCCTACCCTTATTATTTATATTCTATAAAAATAGTGAGAATCCTATTCTTTCATTGTTTTTTTACTATTCTTTATATATTTATTTTTACTCTTTCAATATTTCTAGACAAGTTCTAGCTGTCTCAATTGTTCTTATCGCAATAATTTTACTTATAAAGAATAAAAAAATACTGTTTTTGATCTTTTTGACTTTAGCCGCCTTATTCCACATATCTGCGTTAATTGCTTTACCACTCTTTTTTATAGATAAAATACCAAACAAAACTATAGTATATATATCTGGAATAGGGATTGCCTTTATAATAGGTGTTTTTCTAACAGAAACATTGTCTAATTATTTAATTCGTATATCATCATATTCGGGATATTTAGAAGCAAATGTTTTTGGTAATGTATTAGGTAATGCAATGTATTTAATTTTATTAAATGCATTTTTTATTTTTGTTTTACTTACAATTACCAAAAGAGATATACTTTTCAAGATGTTTTTCGCCTATTTTATTTTAGCAAATCTTTTAGCAAGAATTCCGTTTGGCGGTAGGGTCCTTTTATTTTATAGTATCTTTCTTACTTTGTTTTTACCCTATTATTTGCATAACAATAAAATAAAAGAGAAATTTATACCTTATGGTATTGTTATTCTCTATGCGTTAATTATGTTTTATAGATCATTTGGTGGCGGAGAAATACTGCCATATACAAATATTATGTTCAAAAGTATTCTAATTAATTAAGCTCAGATAAATTTGTTGTTTTTTTCTGATTTTAGAGCAAATACATGTGGTTTTATTAATATTTGTATGGTTTTTTTTCTGATTTATTTGTAGGAAACTAAAAAAATCAATTACATGAGAGATAGTTAATAAGATGGTAATCCGATGAGTACGTTTTCCTAAGTTTATGATTGCCAGGCAAGATATATGTTGTTTGGATGATTTGATTTGAGATAGACAAGTAATTATGTCTATTTCTTCAATGAATGTTCTGACTTTTGTCATATAGCTACTTATTAATATTAGCTTCAAAGTTAA
>DUUN01000238.1 GCA_012841535.1 Gallicola sp.
GGATAATATCGTTGTGTATGTGATATAATTTCCATAGCGATTTATTCCTTTCTAAGTGTTTTTTCTCTTAACTAACATTTTAGAATTATAAATCGCTTTTGTATATAGTTTGAGGTCTCACATCATTTACAAACGTACAACATCGCTTAATGATATGTCGCTATAGCTCTATAATTAGTATAGTGAGTGTGGTAACTATGAAAATATCTGAAGCAATAGCTCAAAGAATACTTAATTTATGTGATAGTAAGAATATTAGTATAAATAAACTTGCAATAATGAGTGGTTTGACTCAATCCACAGTACAGTCCATTATTTGTGGCAAAAGTAAAAATCCAAAATTATTAACAATCGTAAGAATATGTGATAGTTTAAATATAAAACTGGAAGACTTTTTTGCTGATAAATTATTCAACAATTTAGATATAGAATTATGAAAAAAACGGTTAGAATGGTCTAACCGTTTATTGTTTGTTCTCTTCCTAAAGAAGATATGAATTTGTCTAACATGTAATATTTAATTTCTAACTGACTATTTTTTTCTTTTTTAGGAGTGAAAACTTTTCTCATTTTTCCTTTTTCCACCAAAATTAATCCGACATTATTAAGCTTGAATTGTTCCAAATCAACATTCTTATAAAATGTTTTTTCTATTGCTACGTAAACATAATCAGAATAAACTTTATAACTTAAAGCTTGTTCAAGACCTGCCTTCCAATCAGACAGCTTTGCTTCTATCGCAACAATGTTTTTTGTTGCAAACTTAACTTTTTTTATTACCTCAATATTATTACCTTTAATATTGATATATCCTTCTTTTTCCAAAAACTTTAAAAACTTTTTAAACTCTTTTTGAATAGTTAAACTATCTATTTGTAAATCGTCAATCTTTATTCTTTTTTTGTTTAATATCTTATTAACATAATAATAGCTTTGTATATATTCTTCAAAAATAGCGTAATTTCTACTAATATCTTCTGAAAATACAACGTCAGCAATATTGTTCCCATTACGCAACTCCCTAGTTACATACTTAATATTATGATCCTTTTTTAATAATTCAACTAATTCAGAGACAAGATCTTTTTCTAATTTAAAAATCATAATACCACCTTTCACATGTTTGAATATATAATTTGCAATAAATCATATTGATCGTTTTTCTTTAAACCACCACTTTTAATTAAATTATTATACTTATTTATAGCACTTTCTATTCTATTTTTATAATACGCTATTTTTTCATCGGGGTCAACAATTCCATTTAAAATTTCAATTTCTTCACACAAACAATGTAAAAAATGAAGACTTATTGTTTGATTTTTTTCTGCCGCTATGTCAATGAAATTACGTCCCTTACAATATGGACAGTTACATTTTTCTAAATAATCGTATGCAGGTGAGAGCTGATAAGCCTCACTTCTCGAATATGTTGCTAATGTTAACAATTCTTTAAAATAATATTTTGCATAAATGTTAAATGCTTTTCTATCTTTATTAATAAATTCCTCATCAAAATATTCAAGTGCAGATATTCCACATGAAAAACCGTGAATTCCTAAAGATAGAAGATAAAGTCCTAATGGAACCGGAACCTTTAAAGCAATAACTCTAGTATTTGTTGCCAATTGCAATTCTTTTATAAAATTAACATATACTCCTAATTGCAATTTGTTAATTGTTTTTATACCAGAGACTTGAACGAAAATCCCATCTGTTTCAATGGAACTGTAATATGATAATATCATGTCTTTATCATAGACAAGATGATTTATATCAAGTGCTATCATAGCATATTTTTTTTGCTTGCTACCTTTATCATAAAGAAAATTACAAGCCTCATTAATAAGCTGAATACCAGACTGAACCCAGCCTTCTAAACAATCTTTAGTATAATTTGAATTACTAATATATTGGTATGGTAATATTATTTCTTCAAAATCTTTCATTTCATCATACCAATCTGATATATATTTAGTTCTAAATGAAATATCCCTCAAATTATCCAATGTAATTATGCCTTCTGTTGGAGCATATTTTAAGCTTTTCAAACCACCAACATTATTAAAAATATCATAACTTAATCTATGTGTCGATGGATCAACAATTGCTTTTAGCTCACTGGAACAAACCATAGAATATAAGGTTTGTTGGCTAGTCTTCATGTGAATTGGAAATATTACTTTAATATCAGCTTTTTCTTTTAAATAATTTTGCATAACTGTTTTTTCATTTATACACCATGGATAAAAATAATTTTCAAATATAAATTCTTCAATAGCATTATTTTCAATATCTTCCAAAATCTTTTCTATTTTTTGATATCTCAAATGTAGTTTTTTTGCCAAAAGTTTATATATTATTTTTTCGTATTTATGTGGTATCTCCTTATTATATCTAGTTGGTGGGATAATAGGAGTTGAATTCAATTTATATATTAATTCCTCAATGGTATTAGCTTCATACGGATAATTGCCAGTAAGCATGTAATAGAAGACCACACCTAAAGAGTAAATATCTGCTCTTGGATCTATATGCTTGCTATCTCTAAATTGTTCTGGTGACATAAAAATAGGTGATCCGATTTGATCTCCGGTATTAGTTATAGAAGTGAAATCTATCATTTTGGCGAAACCATAATCTACTATCTTAACACTATTATCTTTTTTTATTATTATATTGTCAGGCTTTATATCTCTATGTAATATTCCTTCTTCAGTTGAATGGTGTAAATCATTAATGCCTACCAAGATTTCTTTAAATAAGTTGACTTTTTCATCTAAAGACAAACTGTTTTTTTTCAAATAGTCAGTTAGAGAGTCTCCTTCGCATAATTCCATAATTACAAAATAAGCTTTAACTCCAGCTTCGTTTTTGATCATGAAGTCATCATAATATTTAACCAGGTACTTACTATTTGCCTTTTTGAGTACTTCAACCTCTCTAGTTATCCTATTGTTTTCATTTTTAAATTCTTTTAATAGTACATGCTCGTAAAACAACTTAGCAGCGTAAACATTACCATCTTTTTCAACCTTGTAGACCACACCATATTGACCACTACCTAATACTTCTAAAAACATATAGCCATTGATAATATTCCCGACTAAATTCATTACTAACACTTCCTTTTTAAAGCACTAATTAACTATATATACATTATAACATACTTACGATTACTAAATAAAAGAGTAGCACAAAGAAAAGTACTACTCAAGCTTTATATATACTGCGAACCCACTAGAAAAATAGTAAAAGTTCGTATAATCACTAAATGGCAGGGGTAGTAGGAGTTGAACCCACATTAACGGTTTTGGAGACCGTCGTTCTACCATTGAACTATACCCCTAAGTGAATTAATAATAACATAAATTAA
>DUUN01000661.1 GCA_012841535.1 Gallicola sp.
ACGAAAATAATATTGAAAGATCGAATGGCGCCATAGCAAAGTATAGAAAAGATAACAAACAATTTATGATATGTACAAACTGTTGGGATAGTAATAAAAAAATAATACAAGTGGAAAAAAGCGATAGCAACAACTATAGATGTCCAAATTGTGATAACTATTCCTACTTTGGAGACAAACAAATTCATATTGATTATAATAATAGTAATAGTAATGGGTCAGAGTGGCCTTTTTAGAAGCCATAGTCAACTTACTTATAAGATAATATTAGATAATATATCAACCGATATATAGTGATTTATCGAGGGGAGGTATATCAGATGAACAAAATTATCAATTTATTTCTAATCTTATTTTTATCACTTTTTTTGGTTTCTTGTACTAGTATAAATTATGATGGTGAATATGAAGGGTCATGTATATTTCAAGGTATTGCGATTTCATCTTTTATACCCACCAATAATATTTCTATAAATAATAAGGAATTAACAGTTGATGGTGAAATACTAGGAAAATTAAATGAAGTTTCATTTGGAAATGAAGGCTATATTAATGAAAATCCTCTTTATATAGTCGATGGATTTGAAGATATTGTTGAAAAAATTAAAAAAGTTGAAAATGGTTTTTTTGTAGAAAATAAACAATCTGGTATTGTTGGAAAAGCAAGATATTATATTGTTGAATGCAATAATAAATTATACTATTTAGTTGGCAGTTATACCGAAGATTATGGGTATTCTATAATAAGATGTTATGAATTATCAAAGAAATAATACAGAAATTTTATTCATTAAATTGAAGTGTAAATTAGATAATATAGAACCAGCGATAACTTTCAATTTATCGCTAGAATAATATCAAGTTATAGGGAGATGGGAATATGAAAAAATAATGTAGGAGTACGAACTTTTTTGAGAGGGGTACGAATTGTATCAAAATGGTAGTCCTAACACAAAGATGTCAAACGGCTAGAACTAGCCGTTTTTTATATTGTAATGGTTATATTAACATTTAACAATAAAAGTGATATAATCAAAAATGTAAACGTAATTGTAAGTAGTATGATTTTAAAATTAAAGATTATTCAAGCCTTTTTTCCTGACCGAATGCGCTGAAATTTAACCGATTATGTATTTAAATTTGATTGTTGAAAAAAGATAAGTTATAATAAAAATATAAATGAATGAAGGTGTCTTAAATGTCATTTAAATTAAAGTTTGTTCAAGATGATACTGTCAATGAAACTGAAGTTATTATCAAAGCAAAAGCTCAAACCGAAGAAGTCAATAAAATACTTGAACTTTTAGGCGGGGAAAAACTTTCTTGCCAACTTCTTTCAGACCAGCAGCTTATTGATATGAATGATATCATTATTTTGTCAAAAAGCGGACGGTTTATATCCGTAAAAACTATTAATGGCGAATATGTTGTAAGTGAACCTTTATATCAAATTGAACCAAAGCTTAATCCAACATGGTTTGTTAAAATTTCCCAATCAGAGATCGTTAATCTTAAATATGTTAAGAAGTGGAGTTTAGAAGGTGGAGGAATCATTAAAATTGAGATGATTAACAACATTAAATCATACACGTCAAGACGGTATACTAAAACCATTAGAGTAATATTAAAAGGAGGGAAAACGCTAAAATGAAAAGAAAATTAATTATAAGAATAATTTTAGGATTTATCGTCGGTGCTATCATCGGTAACTTGATCACTTTATTAGTTAATCTTGGTTATGGTGAAAAAGCTAGTATTGTTTCACCGCATCAAGTTGAGGCGATAGGAAAATTGTGGGCAATAATCCTTCAAACCATTCTCTCAGGATTACTTGGTGTAACAGGGGTTGGCGGAATTTATTTTTATGATATTGAATCATGGAGTTTATTAAAATCGACTATCGCTCATTCGTTATCTATTCTTATTGGATTTATTGTTGTGTTTCCTGTTCTCAAATGGGTTCCGTTTACTTTTTGGAGTTGTTTGATTATTGCGATTATCGTTTCAGTTGTATACGCATTGATTTGGTTAATTATGTATTTAATTTGGAAAAAAGAAGTTGAAAAGATGAATGAAGATTTAAAATCTTATAAAGAAAGAAAATAATATTTTAATAAAAAAAAAATAGTATCAATGACCGAATAAACAAAAAAATGACCGATTGCGCATTTGGGCTTGACAACCAGAAAAGTACAAAATATAATGAAATTGAACATAAGTAAATCATTTCAAAATTTAGATAAGATAAATTGTGATATCGGATCTTTAGTTTATTTAGTTTATTTCATAGTGGGAGGTTATTATGAAAAAAACAATTAGAAACATTGGTGCCCTAGTAGTTCTTTTCTTATTTGTCTTATTTTTTGCAAATGGGTGTGGTAAAAATTCAAGTATTTCTTTAGATAAAACCGAAGTAACTATTAGCTTAGGTGAAGAAATACAGATAGAAGTATTAGACCAAGTTCTTGAAGATCTTGTTTGGGAATCAGAAGATCCTGGTGTGGCAACTGTTGAAGAGGGTAAAATCGTTGGTGTTTCTGAAGGAACTACCCATATCATCGTTACAAGTGGTAAATTAAGGAGTGAAATTAAAGTAGTGGTTGTCCTTGAATCGGAAAGAAATTATATTATTACTTGGGTTGACCACGATGGAACAGTTTTAGAGATAGATCAAGAGGTTCAAAGAGGAACAATCCCAACATTTGACGGAACAATACCTGCAAGAAATGGTTTTGATTTTATTGGTTGGGATCCAGAAGTGACAGAAGCATTTTCTGATCAAATATACACCGCTCAGTATGCTGCAATAGCTGATACCCATAAAATTACTTGGAAGAATTGGGACGGAACATTACTAGTAGAAAGCATGGTATATTCAGGACAAACTCCGGTTTATTCAGGGCCAATTCCAACGAAGGAATCAGATGATTACTATGATTATATGTTTATCGGATGGTCGCCAAAATTAGAACCGGCAAACTATATAAGAACTTATACCGCTCAATTTGCTGGAACCAAAAGAGTTTATACAGTAACGTGGATAGATACAAGTGTTTATAATCCGGATACAAATTCTTATCGTGTATTATATACCGAAGAAGTGGAAGCGGGAACGACACCAATATATGTGGGAGCTCAACCGACTAAACCAGATGATCAAAACTGGGGTTATAAATACATATTTGATGGTTGGAATCCAATGCCGGCTCATCTTACCAAAGATATGGAATATAAAACTAATTACGTTAGAGCTTATGATGTAAGATGGTATAACTGGTATAACGAACCAGAGCTCCTAAAAGAAGAAAGATTAAAGATGGTTGAGGTTACAAAACCAAGTGGGTATACAACAATGGAAATACCTGAGACCATTGAATATGACGGACCAACTCCAACAATTCCAGATGATTATGGATACACATACAGATTCAAGGGATGGTTCCGTCTTGATAGTCCTTTGGGGAATGATAATAAAATGGCAGATCGTGAATACATAGCAACTTATGATTGTATTTCCAAAGATGATCGATATGACCCTAGTAAGTTTGAACATTATTACGGTCGCTACGGCTCTCTTCCTGATTGTAGAATCACTAATTACACAGGTGATTTTTACGCTGACTTCTATATTCCAACTTGGCTTGATGGTGAGATGGTAACGGGGATTGATATGGTATATGATGATAGCCATCCAGTAGGCGTTAGGGGAGCATTCGAGGATAACAATAGGATAGTGAATTTATATCTCGGAGATAATTTGGATGAATTTAACCACAACACATTCAGAGGTTGCACAAACTTACAAAATATTCACTTCGGGAAGAATATGAAATATTTAGGACTTTGGATGTTTGAAAACTGCACATCTTTAAGCAGCGTTACCATACCAGAACAGATTGAGAAAATTGACTGGGGGGCATTTTGTGGTTGTACAAACTTATTAACTGTAACATTTTCAGAAGGGTTAGAAATAATAGAGACCCTTGCTTTTAGCGAATGTGCAAACTTAACAACGATTACGTTACCAAATAGCCTTACACATGTGGATGGGTTTGACGGTTGTACCAGATTACATACGGTCAATCTTGGTGCTGGTGTTACTTGGATTCTTGATTGGTGTTTTGCCGGGAATGTGGCGCTTCAAAATATCAACTTAGGAGAAGTAAACTTAGAATATATTGGTTCGTATGCCTTTAAGGACTGCTCCTCATTAACTAAGGTTGATTTACCAGAAACACTTAAAACAATCGGAAACCACGCATTTTTAAGATGTACTAGTTTAAATGAAGTTAACTTTAAAGGAACTATTCCGCAATTAGAATCAATTGACGATTGGGCTTTTCTGGAATGCAGTGAGTTAAGGAGTTTAAGTATTCCAGCAAGTGTTATCAGAATTGGAGAAGGAATCGTTGGAAGTTGTGAGAAACTATCATCTTTAGAGGTTAGTCATGCTAATCAAAAATATCGATCAAAAGATAATATGATTATTGATATTGAAAAAGAAAAAATTATTGCCGGCTGTAATGCTTCAGGTGATATACCAACTGATCATACAGTTACAGTCATTGGCACTGGTGCATTTTATGATTGCAAGACATATAATCAAAACAAAACTTTAATCATACCATCGAATATTAAAAAAATCGAAGGATCTGCTTTTTATCAATGTATTGGTCTTCCGTCAATTGACCCATATGAAATAGTCTTTACGGATCATGATAGACATTATGAAGATTGTCCTAAATCAATTATTATTCCAAGTACGGTAGAAGTCATTGAATCACTAGCATTTCATCTTGATTACTTTCCCGAAGAAGGAGAAAAAAAAGATATTTTTGTATATATGTAGATAGAGAAATCGGACATTCATACAACACTCAAGAAGAATGCCCTGAAGGTCTGGCTTATGCATATAGTTTACGTAGTCATTATTATGAACCGGTATTTGCTACCAACTGTAGGATCCATTATAGATATGAAGGAGATCCGGCTAATTATAATGGTACTGGTAGAGATGCTGGCAAAGACGCTTATGGTTATTGGCACGGAAATTATGTTCTTTGGACGTGGGATGAGTGTAATCCTCCGAAACCAGAAGATCCAGAAGAAGAATTCTAATGTAAAAAGGCGGAATATCGCTAAAAATCTTTTAAAAGACTGCATTCAATACATGCAGTCTTTTTATTAGTACCAAAAAAGAAAAAAATAAACTGATTAAGTATTTAGGTTTTATGATCAAAACATAAGAAGTTATCATGCGGGTACTAGTTTTATATGTTGTAGTTAATAAAGGGAAAGTTTTGTTTCTGTCAATCACTTTTTATCTATATCTTAAAGTTTCATAAATCTAATATGAATTAAACGAGTGTTGAGAATATTAGATTTATATAGTGGAATAGGTATGTGTTTAGAAGTTTGAAAACACGTGAGGAATACTGTTTCAAATTTGATTAGCAGCACCACATTTAAAATAGGGGTGCGTATAAATAGTCATGGGTGCGTGATTGTATCAAAATAGTCGCCCTAACACATATTGAATGAATAGGTTTGATACAATACTAAAGGTTTATTTCTTGTAAAATTTTCTTGTTTCTTTCATTTTATACATATTATCGTCAGCTTTTTTGAAAACATCCATAACACTTTCACCTTGGGTTTGATTTCTAAAAGCACAGCCATAAGAAACATCAATATTTAATTCATGGGTTTTATTGTATTCATGAATTGCCTTGCTAAATTCTTCCATTAAGACTTTAGCGTCGTCTTTTTTAGTTTTCTTTAATAAAACAACAAATTCATCTCCACCAATACGATAACAATAATCTTGATTAAAAGTTTCTTGGATTATTTTGGATGTATCAATAATTATTTTATCTCCAACTAAATGGCCATAATTATCATTAACATACTTTAATGAATTTAAATCGAATATGACAATACCCATTTTTATAGTATTTTCTAAAGCACTAATGTCTTTTTGAAACAAATTGCGATTTTTCATTCCGGTCATACTATCATATTGAAGTCTTGATTCTTGCATTAAACTATAATAAATAATTAAAGAAACACTATATGAACTCCAAATTAAGAACACATTTTTAATAAGGATTTGAATGAAAAAAGATATTGCGCCAATAAATATTGATATACAAAGAAAACCAAATTCTGTATTTTTGTATGAACGATGTTTTAATTTTACAACAACTAATAAAAGAATTAAATAAGTAAGAGATGTTAATGATGGAATAAAGAAGAAAGCTTTTCTTTGATATGTTAGACCATCAAATGAGAAAATAATTGGGAACCAAATAGAAAGTATACTACAGAAAACACAAATCATAAATGGTGTCCAAAATAAAACAATGATCCATTTTTTTACTTTCTTATCTATCTCATAATAATTAAATAAAATCAAGAAAATGATTCCTAGAGGGGTTATTGAAAACCCTACAGCATTAACTACTTTTCTTAAAAAGATAAAATCATAAGAATTAATATCAATCAAACGATTTTCTATAATTTCTAATAAAAGTAAAGCGACAATAACTAAACAAGATAAGGAAAAGAAAATAGCTTTTCTTTGGTAAAGTTGCATATTACGAGCAATCAGAAATATTGTCCATATCATTAGTAATATAGATATTATATTGACATTTATTGCGTTCATAAAACGATCCTTTCTTCACATCTAACGTTTTTTTCTTCTTTTATCATTAATTAATTTCATGTGATTCTCATCAATTAATGTTATATTATTTTCTTTAGCCCAAATTATACAGCCACTTAAAGAAGCTTTTTAAAGATACTCGAGGTTTTTTTACATGCATTTGCAGACTCCTTCGGTAAATTAATCTCTGGATCCATTCTGTTTGCGCGTACATAACACCGGTTAAATTAGCTTCTTTCGCAGCAGGGATATGAGCTTTAATCGGTTTACTAAATTTAGTATACCAAAAATGGGTTGAATCACGATACCCATTATCAACAGGAACTTGTGGAAATGTGTTTGCGTTTACTCCACTAACAATAGCGTTATATTGTTTTTCTTTCATTAAAAATTTTATCAATCTTTAAAATAAAAGGAGCACCATATTTACTAGTTATACCATTAAAATCATGATATGGTCCATCATATCCTTCTAAACATCCTGCCAGATCATGACTAGCATTATCAAGGGAAACGTCCCAAGTACATTCAAATACTTAAAAAGTTTCTTTTTAAGTTCTTGCATTGTTATATTACAATACATATGAGACCAACATTGATTTAAACGCAAAAGTAATTTATACTTTATTTAAAGAAGATGACCACAACGAAATCTCTTCACACAAGAAGTATAAATCATATGAATATTATAAAACATCATTCTCATGATATCAAAACAAAATTTCATGATGTTTCATCATATCGTAATAATCATGATTCTGTTGCTCATATATATTGAAATATATGGACTGGATAGGCTACTTTAATTAAAACACTTTTTATATAGACAAAGTTATGGTATAATCCAATATATAAGTAAGGAAGGTAATAACAATGTCTAATAAAAAACATATACTGATGAATTTAAGAAACAAATTGTATCACTTGTAAATGTCAATTTAAAAATGTACAAATATGGCGAAATGAAATTGTACAATTATGGCGGTTTAGTTTTGAGCTCTGTTTTGATTATCACCGCCATTTACTGACTCAATCTTATCTTTTATTCGATA
>DUUN01000591.1 GCA_012841535.1 Gallicola sp.
ATACTTAAATAAAAAAGTCGAACTCCTTTAGAATTCGACCTTTATTTATTCATTTTATAGTTTAGGTATATCCTGTAGATTATAGCTGCAGCTACAATTATTATTGCTATTTTAAACAAAAGACTAATTACAGAAGCAAATACTGTAATTAAAGTAACTGCCACTATAAATATAAGAATCATTGCTAATAAACTGTACATTTTACCATTCCTTGTCACCGTTCATAAAAGTATCATAAACAGCCCTTATGGCATTTTCATAATCACTATCTGATATTCCAACTATAATATTTACCTCACTTGAACCTTGAATTATAAGTTTCACATTTATATCTGCCTTAGCAAGTCCTGTAAATAAAGTAGCAGAAGTACCGGAGGTATTTTTCATACCATGACCAACTACAGTAATTAAAGAAATATTTTTAGTATAGCCTATTGAATCAGGTTTGCAAATAATTTTTATATCTTGAATAATATCTTTAACCATTGGTTCTTCAACATTATCATTTATAATTAAAGAAATGGAATCAATAGAAGAAGGCATATGTTCTAAATAAATATCATATGATTCTAAAATTGACATAAGTTTTCTATGAAATCCCTTATCTTGATTTAATTTAACTTTTTCAATATAAATAACTGTAAAATTCTTTCTTCCTGCTATTCCTGTTATCCAGGTTGAATCCTCTCCTAAGCTTTCCTCGTCTACAATTAGTGTACCAGGATCTTCTGGAGCATTTGTATTCTTTATGTTAATAGGTATTCCTTCTGAAGTAACTGGAAATATAGCTTCATCATGTAATATTGACGCTCCCATATAAGACAACTCCCTTAACTCTTTATATGAAATTTTCGAAATTCCCTTTGGTTTATGAACAATTCTTGGATCTGCTATTAAAAATCCCGAAACATCTGTCCAGTTTTCATATAGTGATGCTCCTACGATTCTAGAAATTATTGAACCAGTTAAGTCTGAACCACCTCTACTAAAGGTTTTTACCTTTCCATTTGGTAAGGCCCCATAAAAACCAGGAATTACTGCTCTTTCAACTCCATCTAGTCTTTTTGCACCTATTGTATAGGTCATTTCAGCATCAAAATTTCCCTTTGTGTCAAAAAATATAATTTCCTTTGGATCTATAAAGTCATAATTTAAATATTTTGATAATAATATTCCATTTAAGTATTCTCCACGACTAGCAATAAATTCTTTAGAAGCTCCATCTCCTAATTCTTTAAGTATTTCATCAAAATATGGGTCTAAATCTATAGTCAAACCAATACCTTCTGCAATACCGTTATAAACCGTCTTAATATTTTCCAAAACCTTTGAATAATCTTGTTCCAACTTAAATAAATCCTCTAAAATATACAATAAATCCGTTACTTTAGTATCATCAGGATAAGATTTCCCCGGAGCAGAAGGAACAACGAATCTTCTTCTACTATCGCCTTCTACTATATTCTTAACCTTTTTAAATTGTTCACTATTAGCTAAACTACTTCCCCCAAATTTAACAACTATTGGCTTTTCCATATTTCCTCCCATAAAATAATTTATTATATTAACGTATTATACCATAATGACTAAAACATTGATATAAAGTACTAATTTAAAAAATTATTTCTTAATAGTATCTTCTTTAGATATTATATTAACATATTGATTAAAAATTTGAATGTTTTATACTATACTGTTTTAATATTGCTAGATATAGTTTATTTTTATATTGAACGATAAAATATAATTTTTATTTATATTAACATAAAACCCATAAAAAAATAAGCTATGTTTCTTCCATAGCTTATTTCAAATACTATAAATTTTCAGTTACATATTTTACTACATCTTGTCCAATTCTTAAATCAGCCTCTGCTGTTAAAGAACCAATATGAGGAGTTAAGGAAATTTTAGGATTATTTAATATTCTTTCATCTTTAACCGGTTCTTCCTCAAATACATCAAGAGCAGCTGCTTTTACTTTTCCACTATCAATAGCATCAAGTAAAGCTTTGTCATCAACTACTCCACAATTAGAGTAATTTATAAAATAAACTCCATCCTTCATTAAATCAAAGGTTTCCTTATTAATTACATGATAATTCTCTTTCCCACCAGGAATATGGACGGAAATATAATCTGATTCCTTTAATAATTTTTCCATTGTTACTGGCTCAAATCCGTATAATTCAGTTTTTGAATATTTATCATAATAAATAACCCTCATACTAAGGGATTTAGCCTTTTCAGCTATTGCTCTGGAAATTCTTCCAAAACCTATTAAGCCTAAGGTTTTTCTGGAAATTTCTGTACCATAATATTTTTCCCTATCCCATTCACCTTTACGCATATTTATATTTGTCATGTGAATATTTCTTGAAATTGTAATCATTTGACCTATTACCATTTCAGCAACAGCATTTGTAGTTCCTGAAGGAGTACTATAAACCCTTAATCTTTTGGACTTTGCATATTCCATATCTATATTATCTAAAATCGCTCCAGCTCTAACTATAAATTTAAGTTTCTTTGCTGCAACTGCTGCATCTATAACTTTTTTAGTAATTTGTGTATCGTATCCTACTACCATACAGTCTACTTCTTTTACATATTCTAATAATTCGTTTTCATCTACCTTTTTGTTTATTATTTCATGACCTTGTATTTCAATTTGATGAATATACTTTTCTTCTAAATCACTAGTAATTAACACTTTTGCCATTTTGTTTCCTCCTATCTATGTGATTATTTTCCCTCTATTATATTATAACCAAATTCTAAGAAAAAAAACATTTTCATGAAATTTTATACTAATATTTAACAAAATATATATTCTCTGAATTAAGTAATAAAATACATATTATAAAATTCTATTGGAATTATTTTCCCTAATAAAAAATACGCCCATTTGAGCGTATAGAAAATTTATATTTATTTAATATTTAGAATTAATCACTAACAATTTTTACACCATTGGAAGCTCCAATTCTTGTTGCACCTGCTTCAATCATCTTTAAAGCATCTTCCTTAGTTCTTATTCCCCCACTAGCTTTAACTTCAGCCTTATTTCCTACGACTTTTTTCATTAAGGCTACATCCTCTACTGTTGCTCCACCATTTCCAAATCCTGTTGATGTTTTTACAAAATCAGCCCCGGATTTCAAGGCAATTTCACAGGCTTTAATTTTTTCTTCCTCTGTTAAAAGTCCCGTTTCTATTATTACCTTAAGAATTGCAGCATCATCAGTAGCTTCTAATACCTTTTCAATATCCCTTTGAACATAGTCATAATCCTTATTCTTTAAGGCAGAAATATTAATAACCATATCTATTTCTGAAGCACCATCTTCAATTGCCCTCTCTGCCTCTAAGGCCTTTATTTCTGAAATTGAAGCACCTAATGGGAAACCAACTACTACACAGGTTCTAACATCTGAACCTTGAAGTAATTCCGTTACAGTTCTTGCATAATATCCATTAACACAAACAGATTTAAAATCATATTCTTTAGCTTCGTAACATAATTTTTTTATTTGCTCTATTGTTGCATCCGGTTTAAGTAATGTATGATCAATATATTTATTTATTTCCATAATAACCCCTATATAACCCCATAATAATTAAGGAATCAACTAAGTTGATTCCTTAGATTTATATTAATAAATTAAAACGCTGGCTCTAAAAGTCCATAATTTCCGTCTTTTCTTTTATATACAACTTTTACTAAATCTGTATCACCATCTAGGAAAACGTAAAAATTATGTCCTACTAATTCCATTTGTAATATTGCTTCTTCAGCATTCATTGGTTTTACTCCAAAAGATTTTACCTTTACTATTTTAGAAGTATCCTCTTCATGGTCTTCAAGTTCCGGTATATTTTCAAATCTAATAGTCTTACCATTGTTTAGTCTTTTTTGTAGTTTTGTCTTGTACTTTCTAATTTGAGAAACCAATGAATCAATTACTCTGTCTATAGAAGTATACATATCATCTGTTGATTCTTCTGCTCTTATAACTGTTCCTGGCATTAGTATTGTAACTTCAACTTTTCTTAAATTCTTTTCTTGGCTATAAGTTACTTTACATTCAACATCCTCTGTAAAATATTTGTCTAGCCTACTTAGTTTTTTTTCTGATACTTCTTTCAAACTGTCACTTAATTTGTAATTTTTTCCCATATGATTGAATTTCATACATATACCTCCTATAATAAAATAGTTTCTTTATTTTTTATATAAGAACTATTTCTTTCCTATATATTAAATTATACCCAATATTTAAAATAGAAACTACAATACTACAATATACTTAACTCTTTTCTTATTTTATATTATATCCAATAATAATATCTATATAAAGTAATTTAAGATTTAGTCGATATTTTGTCAAATAAATATAGTTTGTAACTTATTCTAGAAAATATAATTCACAATTGTATAATTATATTAAGTTTATTGTTTAAAAAATATTAGAGGATATAAATATACATTATGAAAGTTATTCACAATTGTGGATTAAAAATTGTGGATAATGTGGATAACTTTGTGGAAAACCTATTTTTACTAGTATCCTATTGTTAATTAGTATATTGATAACTTTTTTATTTTCCTATTTCAAATTATTTCATACGAATTTTTATAATTTTATTTTTAATATTACGAATATTTATTGTATCCGTTCTAGTATTTTTCACATATATAATATAATATTATATACGAGGTGAAAATAATGAGTAAATTCAAAAATTTTTTGAAGCATATTTTTGGACTACGGACTTTAAAAACTGCTGTAGCTACAACTTTATCTATTTATATTGCTGAACTTCTAGGAATGAATAACCCTATATTAGCAGGAATTTCTGCAGTAGTTTCTATGACTTCATCAGTTTTTGATTCTTATAAAGTTAGTGTTAATAGAATGATATCTACTATTATGGGAGCGGCCCTTGCAGTTTTATTCCAATATTTTGGAATAAAGAGTATGATAGCTATGTTCTTTGGAATTATTTTTATTATTAATGTATGTAACTTTTTTAATTGGAAAAAATCAATTTCCCTTTCTTGTATAGTTTTTGTTGTTATTATGTTATATAAACCACGTTTAGCAACAGACCCTAACTATATAATGTATTCATTTTTTAGAGTAACAGATACAGCAATAGGCTTGGTAATTGGTTTTTTAATTAATTATTTTATAGCACCACCTAGTAGACCGAATTTCCTTTTAAACACATATAAAAAATCCTTAGAGGAATTTGAAAATTCCTTTCAACTTCTATTGGCAAGCTCGCCAAATATTAAGGTTGAAAATTTAATTGATGATATAAACGAAATTAATACAGAATTAAAATCAATTAAAAACGATAAAAAACTTTTTATGAATAGGGAAATTAAGATTTCGGATATTTCTACTATAAACTATGATTTTTACTCTGCCTTTGGATTAATAACTCAAATAGCCGACACTGAAAATATTCCTAATGTAAGTCAGGAAAATCTTGAATTAATTCAAAAATATTTTGGTAATAGTCTAGTTGTTATACCTACTTGTAAGGACGAGGAATACTATATGGCCTTTAATTATTATTTAACAGAGCTATTGGAAACTTTTTTTAAACTAAGAACCAATATAAGTAATTTCGAAAAAAATTTAGGAAACTAATATAACGAGTTGATATTATGTATGTAAAAAAGAAAAATATAAAATTTGATTTTAAATTATTCCTCAAGGATTTATTTAATCATATAAAAAAAGATAATATTACTATGTTAACTTCACAAACTACCTACAATTTAATAGTTGCCTTAGTTCCCTTTCTTGTTATTGCAATAAATGTAATACTATATTTTGCATCAAGTCAGATGAATGTAATTGAAAGCTATATAAATACCTTTCCTAAGGATATTGCCGATATTGGTATTTCCGTATTAAGATTCATACTTTCACAAAGAAGTACCGGTATTTTATCAGTAGGTATTTTAATTGCCTTATGGACTTCTTCAAGAGGGATGAAGGCTTTAATAAAATCTTTAAACATGGCCTTCGATAAAGAAGGTACTACTACTTTTTTAGCAACCCAAGTAAAGGCTATTATTTTTACGGTAATCCTAGTGTTGATTATTGTAGTGTTACTCCTAGGCTTGGTTTTTGGTGATATTATAATAAATACAATAATAGATTTTTTTAAAATTGAAATAGAAATAGTCTACAAAATTATATTTAATTTTTCCAGAATAATAGTTCCCTTTATCTTAATGGTTATTTCTTTTTCTTTTATGTATATGTTTGGTCCTACTTTTTCCTTTTCGGACCTGCCTCCCTTTATACCATGTTTAATTGGGGGATTTATTGCCACTGTTAGTGTTATTATAGTAACCCTAGCCTATACCTTCTACATTAACAATTTTTCAAAAATGTCCTCTATTTATGGTCCCTTAGTAGGAGTTATGATTTTATTTATTTGGATGTACTACATGGTTATGAGCATTATACTAGCAGGAGAGATTTCAGCAGCTATTATAAGATATAATTATGACATTGACTACGACAAATTAGAAAATAATTCCCTTTCCGTTATAGACTCAATAAAAGAATTTAAGAAAAATATCTTTAAGTAATTAAACTTATAAAAAATCCCTAAGTTCTAAGGTAACTTAGGGATTATATTTTTATTAAAACCATCTATATTTAATTAACCCTACCCGGTATTATAATTTATGGTGTTGGTGAAGGAAAATGAAAATCTCCTACTTATTTTCTCGAGACTCCTTTAATTGCCTATACCTATTACATATTTACCCATTGAAGTGTTTTATCAATAAAAAAAGACGGTTCAAACACCAGTTCAAACCATCTTTTTTAATATTTTTATAAAAATCTATTTCTATTTGTTTTCAAGTATTACATATGCTCCTTCAAAAATATTATCAAATCTATTTTTATACTCTTCTTTTTGTGCAACTTCAACTAAGTCTTTAGCCCATTTTGTTTCTTCATTACCTTTATTCACTACAAAACCTACTGGAAAATCTTTAGATTTTCCATCTTCTTCAATATATCCCTGAGCATCAATACCGGCATTTTTCATTACACTTGTAAAACTTACACTTGCATCTACATCCTTATAAGAACCAGCTGTACTTGTAGTTTCAACTTCTCTAAATTCAATATTTTTTAGGTTTTCAACTATATCCAAAATAGAATAAAACTCCCCATTTTTTTCACCTAATTTAATTAACCCTAACTGTTCTAAAAACGTTAATGATCTATCTATGTTTGTAGGATCATTTGATATAATTATTATACCATTTTCCGGAATCTCTTCTATCGATGAATGCTTTTCGGAATATATACCCAGTTCTGAAGCATAACTAAATCCATCTACCAATGTCAATTCGGAATCATGTTGTGCATTAAATGTTTTTATCCATGGTAAATGATTTAATAATAAGCAGTCTATTTCATTAGCAGCTAAAGCTTCAGCCGGTAAATTATTACCATCAAAAATTCTAATATCTATTTCGTATCCTTTTTCCCCCATAAAATCAGTCAATGCTTCTACAGCATCTTTGTTTAATGGCATACATCCAATACTTATGGTCTTTTTACTTATTCCTGATTCTATTTCTTTAGAATTATCCTTTGAACATCCTATAACTACAATCCCCAATGCCAAAATACTTAATATAGCAACTATCATTTTCCTTGATATCTTCATCTTATCCCTCTACTTTTTTATTAAATTTATTTTCCAGGAGCCTCTCCTATATTTCCTCCTATATAACATTTGTCATCATAATTTTTATTAAAGATTATTTCTATCTCGGTACTAATATTTTCCTGTTTAAGCTTTTTTTCTATTATTCTCTTCCTTGGATTTCTTTCTAATGGATTTACAGTTTTTCTTAAACCTTCTACAATGTCTCCTAACATGTTGTAAGGAATTCCTATTGCCATTTCATCATTTTCCCACTTAGCCAATAGTCTAGTTCCTGAACACATTAACGATATATTCAATTGATTATTTATATATGGTAACGAAGTACTTTCTTGACAAATAGCTTGCATTCCAGAAACACATATATTACTAGCATGTCCTCTTTTATATGCATAACTTTGTATAATTCTCATTGCAGTAAATGGGTTGCAAATAAATATAATAACATCTGGAGTAAAATCCGAAAAAGTATTATACTTTTCTAGAGGCATAACCGAGGCCCCATATATATCATGTTGACAATACTTCATATTACTAGAAACCTTCCTACAGACTTCTAAATCATTGTATGCTCCCTGAGATAATCTCCGTTCTCCCGAAATCATTTCTTCTGTAGGTTTTTCCAATCCGAGTGCTGTTGAGCCTCCACTACATGCCATATGACCTTTATGAAATTTATAAGCTTCTCCTGCAGATGATTTACTAACTAAAGAACAGTACGATATTCTTCGACTTGGCTCCTTAACTTCTAAAGCTTGATAGTCTTCTTTTGATAATAAAAACTTTACTCCCACCGGCCCTCTATCAAGGTCTAATAATGTATTAATCCATTTTCCATAACTTATTTTATTCATACAAATCCCTTCTATTTCATATCTTAAAATATTATAATACTTTCTTATATAACCATTCTCCAAAATATTGAATTATATTAACTAATAATAATAAAATAAAAACTCCCATATATAATATTGTATTATTAAAACTTTGATATCCATATGTTAAAGCTATTGCACCTATTCCACCGCCTCCTACAGCTCCTGCTATAGTTGTCGCAGCTATATAATTAACAGTAGTTAGAGTTAATATTGAAATTATTGATGGTGTACATTCTTTTAGAATCACTCTTCTTATTATCTGTAAGTCCGTAGCCCCCAATGATCTAGCGGCCTCAATTAATTGCCTATCAACTTGAATAAAACTATTCTCTAATAACCTTGAGATAAATGCTGTTGCGGCTATTGATAACGGTAAAATAATAGCCTTAGTTCCTATTGTTGTTCCTAGTATTAAACGTGTTAAAGGTGCTATAGATACTATAAGTATCAATATTGGAAACGACCTTATGCTATTTATTATAAAACTTAAAATTGTATACATCTTTTTCTTGTAATTTAATCCTGTTGGACCATATAATGTTAATAATACCGCTAGAAAAAAACCAAAAACAAATCCTATAAGTACTGTAAAAAACACAATCTGAACAGTCTCCAAAATAGATGGTGCTATTAACTTTTTCCAATAAACTAACATTTCATTATTCATGTATGCATCAATTCCTTTTAATATTGCCTGTACCTTACTTCTCTTTTTACAAGATATTCTTTAATTTTTTCCAACTCATTATTAGATACACTAATTAATGCTGTATCTAATTTGCTATTTTTAAGATTCATGCTTTCATTTCTTAACAACTTAAAGTCAACATTAATATCCTTTGCCATTTCGCTAAATAAAGTTGCATTTGTGCCCTCAATATCATAAAAAATTTCTAAGACATTTTTTTCTTCTGCAAATTCTCTTATATTTTCATTGCCTAAAAGTCGTAATAAGGCAGGTGATTTTTCTATAAAAACATCTTCTACTTTCCCTAATGTTTTTATTACTCCATTTTCAATTATTGCCATCTCATCACATAAGTTTTGCATCACATCCATCTCATGACTTACTACAACAATAGTTATATTCAATTCCTCATTTATATCTTTTAATAGGGAAACTATAGAATCTGTACTACTGGGATCTAAGGCTGAGGTAGATTCATCTGATAATAGTATTTTAGGTTCCATGGCTAAGGCCCTTGCTATAGAAACTCTCTGCTTTTGTCCTCCTGATAATTCACGTGCCTTATTATTACATTTTTCCGGAATTTGTACTAACTCCAAAAGTTTTTTAACACGCTTTTCAATATATTTCTTATCACATTTCCATAAAGTCATTGGTAAAGCAACATTTTCATAAACAGTGGCTCTTGAAATTAATGGAAAATTTTGAAAAATCATTCCAATTTCCTTCCTTAATAATCTGATTTCTTCATCTGATAATAATTCAACTTCAACCCCATCTATTTTAATAGAACCTGAATCATAATTTTCAAGTTTATTTATACATCTTAATAAGGTAGATTTGCCAGCCCCACTTCTGCCTGCTATTCCATAAATTTTACCCCTATCTATTTTTAAGTTAATATTTTCTAAAACCTTGAGTTCTCCATAATGTTTTTTTAACTTTTCTATTTTTATCATTTCTCACCTCCAATTTACAAAACAAATTATATTTAAATATTAGATGATCATTAACAAATAGCTGTTAATGATCGTCTAGTATTTGTGTTTATTTCAAATAAAATATTTCAAAATAAATATCTTATTCGAAAAAATATAATATTATTTTTACAAAAATCTATTCCTATTAGGATTGTCTTTGTTTTCCATATCCCAAAAGCCATCTATGGAAATTTCTTCTTCTAGGGCAATAGACCTTATTTTTTCTTTGTCTAAGGGATTATAGTAAAGAATACTTACTCCACAGCAGTGGTCTGCTTCCCTTGGTGTAGGAACAAGTGTAGACTCTACTCCTTTTTCCTTAATATTTTGAAGTAAGGCCATAGCATCGGCAGCTTTTGGCATAAATACATAATATTTCCTATTACTCATAACTTCCTCTAGTTTAACATTTCAATAAAGGCACCTATTCTTGTCTTTAATTGCTCTGCATCCTCATCTGTATAATCCGTTTCTATGCCAATACAAGGTATTCCTTCTTCAGCCATAGCTTTTTCAACGAAATATCCTTCTGTATCATAAATATTACAGAATTTTAAATTTACATCTATTACTCCATCTGCCTTATATTCTTTTGCTAGACGAATAATATCATCTATTCTAGACTTATTTGGAGTAAAGCAAGCACAGTTAATATGTCCTAAGTATCTTTCTGCTAAATTCTCTACCATTTCATCTATATTTTCGCCAGATTCATCTACTAAGGCTTCACAATATCTTATTCCTGTACACATTTCTTCACAAACTACAGCTCCTCCACTGTTTTCAATTATTTGATGTAGTTTCCAATTTGGAATAGAAAGTGGTGTTCCTGTAAGTAGTATTCTTTTAGTTCCCTTTTCAAATACCGAAACCTTTTCTTCCTTCCTCTTTTCTAATTCATCACATAGTTTATTTACCATTTCTGTAAATCTAGTTGGGTCATCATAAAAAGCTATTTGGTGAATTAGTAAAACATCTCTACCGCTTATTGGAATATTGTCCAGTTTTCTAAAGTTATTAAGTCTTTGTAACGCTTTTCTCTTATTGTTTAACATTACTATTGAATCTTTTAAACTTTCTTCTGTTACTTTATTTCCTGTAATCTCTTCTATTTTTCCTATGTAATTTCTAATTTCTTCTTCCCATTTTTTAAAATCTTGTGGACGTTTCATTTGAGGTATATCCATTATATACATTTCTGTATCTTCTGATAGAATTTCCCAAGCCTTTTTCTTTCCATCACAGGTTGTTTCACCAACGAATAAATCACAAATTCTAAAGAAAGGACAGGTTTTGTCAAAATGAGCCCCTAAGGAAGCCTTTATTAAAGGGCAAGTTGCCGTTGGTAATACTTTTTCTCCTCCCGGTACCCAAAATTGTGAACCACTACATAAACCTGTTGATATTCCACCTGCTGCAAATACTACTTCATCTGGAACATGAATACAAAAAGTACCTACTACTTTTTTTCCTTCCTCCTCTTGGAGTTTTATTAATTCTGCCGGTCTTATTCCATGAATATCCCCTACTACCATATTAAAGTAATCCATACCATTTGGACGGTTTTCCTGTGTTAAGTAAACATCTCCAAAGGCCTGTGGTAAAACCTCACATAAAATATCATGAGTTTTTACATCCATTCCTAAATTTTCCCACATTAAATGATTATCTGTCATTACTTTCCCCCCCTTGTATAATTAAAACATGTTGGAGCATTATATATACATCTACAACATGTAATATCGGCATTTTTATTATTTTGCACTATTTTATAATGATTTTCTTCTAAGTTAGAATTAATATTGTTAATTATTCCTCCTGGACACATAGCTATAATTTCTTTTCTTTTGTCAGCCTTTTTAAAAGAAAACTTTTCAACTACCCTTTCTATAAATTCTTTTCGTTTTTTTAAATCTATAATATATTTTGTATAAAAGGACAGGAGAAAAAATTCTTTACTTGGAAAATCACTTTCTTCAACTTCTTCTAAAATACTTTTAATTTCCTTTAAATATTTCTCAGCCTCATTAAACCTTTTTTTTGAAAATTCAAAACCGTATTCTTTTTTTATAAGAGAATCCAAATCTTTTTTCGAATTATACTTGTAGACGGTTTTTTCTGTTCTCCTTAAAAATTCTTCCTCTATTTTAGGACAGGAGCCGTCTAGAATATACATCTTCGATGAAAAGAGTAAGGGGCATTTTTCAGTTTCCAAGTACACCATTGTCGACCTTATAGGGTCACAGCCTTCAGTATATCCATAGTCAAAAATATATGAGTCTAAGCCAATAATAGGTATTGGGATTAAACCATAGCCATATAGTAATCCTTCATCTATATTTTCTCCAAATACTCCAACAATATTGTCTTTTTCCATTTTCTTCATAATACAGTCAACAAAGGCTGTTTTCCTTAATTCCAATAATTCATTTTCTAACTTCTTTAATTTTTCCTTCATGCTAAAAGACCTGCTCCAATAGCACCGGCAAACCTAGCATCTTCATCTGTATAAACCTGAGTTCCCAATCTTTTTGTTAGTTCATCTATCATATACTTGCTGTCACTAAATCCACCTGTTAAAAAATATTGTTCCCTTGATGGTTTTCTATTAGCTAGTGATACAACTTTTGCACATATTGAGTTAACAACACCTGCTGCTATATCCTGTCTAGATGTACCTTTTCCCATTAGGGATATTACTTCTGATTCAGCAAAAACCGTACAGGTTGAAGATATTTTTATTTCTGTCCCTTCCTCTGCATAATCGAACATTTCTTCTAAGGTTAATCCCAATCTATTTGCCATTATTTCTAAGAATTTCCCTGTTCCTGCTGAGCATTTGTCATTCATAATAAAATCCATAACCTGCCCATTTTTTATTTGAATGATTTTTGTATCTTGACCACCTATATCAATTACGGTCATATCTCCCTCTCTTAAGAAATTTGCACCTTTCCCATGACAGGTAATTTCTGTAATGGTCTTATCTGCATAGGGAACACTTACCCTACCATAACCTGTAGCAACTATACTTATATCATTTCTATTAAAACCTAATTCCCCTATCCAGTTTTTTATAATTTCACTAGTTTCCTTACTATTCCAACCACTTGGCATTACTTTTTTATGAATAATAGACTCTTTGCCTTCATCTAATATAACTACCTTACTAGCTGTTGAACCAATATCTATTCCAACATAGTTCATATTTTTACCTCCAATTATTAAAGAAAATAAGATAAAATATATATTAGCATTTTAAATATATTTAAATTTATTTCTATAAATAACGTACATGTTTGTTCTATTTTTGTCAAGGACTATCTATAAAAAAATACATTTCTAATTTTTTTAGAAATGTATTTTAATTATTTGTATTATATTTTGAGGATTTTTCTAAAAATCCTAACTTATCCAGCTCTTTTTCAACTTCATCTAAGATTTCTTTTTCATCAGCTACTATTGTATGGTAATGATAATTTTCCGTTAAATTTTTTAATGGCTGACTAATGCCAGATTTTATTTCTGAAAGAAATTTCTTAACATCTCTTCTGGATTTTATATTCATATCCACTTTTATAGCACCATAGACCTTATGATTTACGAAAACATCCCTTATTTCGCCACCTAGATCAACTATTGCATTTAATTCTCTTTCTATATCCTCATCTTTATGGGATACCTTAATAATTTTTTTATACTTATCTTTATTTTCCAGTCTGTATCCTCTGTTGGTAGAAAATATAGTATGACCTTCTGCCTTTAATATGGCAATATCTTGAACAATAACCTGCCTAGACACTCCAAGTTTATTTGCCAGTTTCGTTCCTGATACTAAATCACTGCTATTTTTTAATATATTTATTATTTCTTTTCTTCTGTCTGTAGTTTCACTCATTTTAATACCCTTAAATCTTTCATTGATAAATCCAATGCCTTTGAAGAATGAGTCGGTGCTCCTGTAGAAATATAATCAATTTCTAAGTTACTATAGTCCTTTATATTTTCTAAGGTAATATTTCCCGAACATTCTATTTCCGCTTGATTATTAATTAATTTCACTGCCCTTTCTATATTGTCAATTGACATATTATCTAACATTATTATATCAGCTTTAGCTTCTAATGCTTCTTTTACCATTTCTAAATTCTCTACTTCTAGCTCTATTTTATTAATAAACGACGAATATTTTTTGGCTTTTTCCACAGCATTCTTTATTGAGCCTGCTGCTGCAATATGATTATCCTTCAATAAAATTCCATCGGATAAATTATTTCTATGGTTATAGCCGCCACCAACTTTAGTTGCGTATTTTTCTAAAATTCTCATATTTGGTGTAGTTTTTCTAGTGTCTACTATTTTTATACTCTTATTATTTAAAGATTCTACCATTTTTCTAGTATAGCTGGCAATACCGCTAAGTCTTTGTAAATAATTTAAGGCAACTCTCTCACCAGTTAATAAGGTTCTTACTTTTCCTTCTATTAAGGCAATTTCCTTCCCTTTAGTAATTTTATCTCCATCCTTGTAATAATATGTAATATTAGTATTAAAATCTAAAAGCTTAAATATTCTTTCAAAAATATTAAGTCCTGCAATTATTCCATCTTCTTTTGCATATAGGCTTACCTGACCTATAGATTCCTCTGAAATAATTGCATTTGTAGAAATATCTTCAATTGGTATGTCCTCCCTTAAGGCTTCTAGTAATATTTTATCTATTGTTAAGTAATTTAATTTTGGTAAATTCATCATTTTTTATTCCTTCCTTTATTATATCTTTTTTCTTTTCCAAATTAGAAACTCCTATTTGAAAGTCATTAATATTAACTTCTTCCTTGGTAATGTTTTTTATAAAATCTGCAGTTTTTTTAGAAAAAACAACAGATTCTAATAAAGAATTACTGGCTAATCTATTTTTTCCATGAACTCCGGTACAGGAGGCTTCTCCAATTGCAAATAATCCTGGCATAGATGTTTCCCCATTTAAATTTACCTCAATTCCTCCCATAGTATAATGTTGGGCCGGAACTATTGGTATATCATCAATATATGGATTAAGTCCAATTTTTCTCAAATATTCGTATATTTTCGGAAACCTTGTCCTTATATCCTTTTCTATTAAATTCATTCTAAGCCATTGAAATTCCACTTTGTCCTTTTCCATTTCCCTAATAATAGCTTTTGAAACAATATCCCTAGGTTTTAGTTCATCAATAAATCTGTCCTTGTTTTTATTAAGTAAAATTGCCCCTTCACCTCGAACAGATTCAGAAATTAAAAATCTTCTTTTTCTTGTATTTTCATATAAGGCTGTTGGATGTATTTGAATATAGGACAAGTCCTTAAGCTTTATATTATGTTTTAAGGCTAGTGCTACTCCATCTCCTTGAATATGTTTGTAATTAGTAGTATTGTTATAAATTCCACCTATTCCTCCACTTGCTATAACTGTGGATTTTCCATTAATAAATAAACCCTTATTATTTGCTACTCCATATACACCATAACAAACGCCATTTTTAACTAAAAGATCTTCCATAGTACAGTCTTCAAGAATCCTTATGTTTTTCCTTTCTTTAACTTGGGCTATTAAAGCATTCATTATAGCTTTTCCGGTAAAATCTCCACAATATAAAATACGATTTTTACTATGCCCCCCTTCTCTTGTATAAGAATAGTCCCCTTCTTCACTTTCAAACTTCACTCCAAGTTCCTCTAAGCTTTTAATGGCTTTTGGGGATTCTTCTACTAGGGTTTCAACTGCCTTAAAATTATTTTTGTAATGACCGGCTTTTAAAGTATCTGAAATAAAGGAATCTTTGTCCCCAAAACCATTCTTTACAGCAATTCCACCTTGTGCTAAATAGGAATTACTATCTTCAAGTTTTTGTTTTGTTAATAATATTACTTTCATAGAAGAAGGCAAGGTCAAGGCACAAATTAAACCTGCTACACCAGAGCCAACTATGACAGTATTAGCTTTTATATTTTCCAAATCCTACTCCCCTAATTTCAACATTCTCTTTAAAGGTTTTTTTGCTTTTTCTATAACTTCCTCACTAACAAAAACTTCATTTCCACCTTTTTCCATAGTCTTTAACAAATCTTTTAATTCTAACAACTTCATGTCTTCACAAATCATACTATCTAAAAAATAAAATCTCTTATTAGGATAATTTTTTAACAGTTCATATTTAATTCCAATTTCTGTTACAATAATAAATTCATTTAAATTACAAGTTCCGACCTTTTTAATAATTCCACTTGTGCTTCCAATATAATCTGCTATATCTAAAACTTCTTTTTTACATTCAGGGTGGGCTAATACTTTCGCATCTTTATATTTCATTTTTAAATTATTAACTGCCCTAGCTGAAACTCTATTATGTATTGGACAAAATCCATTGTTAGCTATTATGTTTTTTTCAGGGACAAGTTTTTCAATATACTTGGCTAAATTTCCATCAGGAATAAAAAATATATTCTTTTCAGGTAACTTCCTAACTATTTTTACCGCATTTGCCGATGTAACACAAATATCACTATGGGATTTTATTTCTGCTGTTGAATTAATGTAACAGACAACTGCTAGGTCATTATATTTATTTCTCATTTCCTCTATTGTATTTATATTTACCATATGGGCCATGGGACAATCGGCCTTTGGGTTTACTAAATATATATTTTTTTCCGGATTTAAGATTTTAACACTTTCCCCCATAAAATAAACTCCAGCAACAATAATATTCTTTTCTTCTAATTTAGTTGCTACTTGGGCTAAATAAAAGGAATCTCCTACATAGTCCGCTATTTTCTGAATACTTTCATCAACATAATAGTGGGCTAAAATAACAGTATTCTTTTCTTTTTTTAAAATATCTATTTTTTCTTTATTCATTCTTAGGTCCTTTCTCTATAATGGTAAGAGTATAACACGATAGCCTTCCATTGACAAGACAGTAGACAATACATATATAGGCGTAAAAAAAGCTTTGATAATATTATCAAAGCTAAAATCTTATTTATTTTCTACAGGATTCATATAACCTTCAAATTCTGCAGTACAGTTAGGACATCTTGTAGCCTGTATTGGTATTTCAGAAAAACAATAAGGGCATTCTTTTGTAGTTGGTTCTACTTTTTCTTCCTTCTTTCCCATTTCTAAAACCTTATTCATAGCCTTTACTACAAGAAACATACAAAAGGCAATAATTATGAAACTAATTATTTGTTGAAGGACTGCACCGTAGGTAATATTTACTCCACCAACTTTTATTGCTAAATCTTCAAACTTTACAGCACCTGTTACTGCAGCAACAAAACGCATTAGGATTTCAACTATTTCATCTACTATTTTTCCAAAGGCACCACCCATTACAACACCAATTGCCATATCAATTACATTTCCACGCATGGCAAATTCTTTAAATTCTTTTATCATATACCTTCCTCCTAAATATAAATTATAAGCACTATGCTAAAACTACTTTATTTAGTATACCCTTTATTTTAGCAATTGTAACTCCATAATTAGTTAAGGGAATATTTTGTTTTTTAGCCTGATTAAGCCTACTTTGTACATGTTTTTCATTAAACATACAGGCTCCACAATGTATAACTAAATCGTATTTTCTAAGGTCTTTTGGAAAATCGTCCCCTCTTACAAAATCAAACTCAATATTTTTCCCATATTTTTTTCTAATCATGTTAGGAATTCTAACAGTGCCAATGTCCTCTGTAATTGGAGGGTGGGTACATGCTTCGGCTATTAATATTTTACTATTATCTGTAAGCTTGTCTATTGTATTTGCAGACTTAACAAAATAATCTATATCGCCTTTAAGGGCAGCAAATAGTACAGAAAAAGAAGTTAGTAGGGACTTTTCCGGCTTTAGTTTATAAACCTCTTCAAAAACCTTAGAATCGGTAATAATTAAATCCGGAGCCTTGTTTAAATATTTTAAGGACTCTTCCATTTCTTCTAAATCTACAACTATTGTTATAGCATTTTTGTCTATTAACTCCCTAATAGTTTGGACTTGTGGTAGTATTAATCTTCCCTTAGGTGCCTCTTTGTCCTGAGGCATTACAAGCATAACTAAAGAATTTTTATTTACCAAGGAACCTGTAATGGTCTTTTCCTTTTTTACAGCTAATTTATTTTCTAATTCTTCTATGATTATATTTTTGTTTTTATTTTTACCAAATATTAAAATATTTTTTTCTAATATATTTTCCATTTCCTTTATTTTATCTTTTGAATATGAAAATATATCATCTTTGTTTAGAATAGGTATAAAATCTATTTTATATTCTTTTAATAAGTTAACCCATTTTATATCAAAATCAGTTAACTCATCTTCTATAATTAAAAGGGCTATATCTAATTTATTTAAGACCCTTTTAGTTTTTTCTACTCTTAACTGGCCAATTTCTCCAATATCATCATAACCTGCAGTATCAACAAAAACTACAGGACCTACACCATGTAATTCCATATTCTTTTGAACATTGTCCGTTGTAGTACCTGCAAAATCACTTACTATTGATGTTTCCTGTCCTGTTAGTAGGTTAATAATTGTAGACTTACCAACATTTCTTCTTCCTATTAAGCCAATATATTTTCTATTGGATCTTGCTGTAGTTTCCATACTAGAACCTAAAATCTCTTTCACCTTGTTCTATACTTCTTAAATATTCACTAGCTATTTTCCTAGTTTTTTCATTTTTAATATTAGGAATTTCTTTCTCAATTATCTTAAGTCCTGCTTTTTTTGTATCTTCCGAAGCATAGTCCTCTAAATATTCCTTTAATGTAATAAGAGCATTAGGCTGACAAATATTAGCTATTTCCCCAGATTTTACTAATTTCATAAACCTATCTCCAGTTCTTCCGGCCCTATAACAAGCAGTACAGAAAGAAGGAATGTGCCCCATTTCAAGTAACCAGTTAACAACTTCATCTAAGGTTCTTGTATCGCTTGTTTCAAATTGTGCAGAATTCTCCTCTATTTTTTCCTCTTCAGCATAACCTCCTACTGAAGTTCTTGAACCTCCACTTATTTGAGATACTCCTAATTCTAAAACCTTTGAACGAGTTTCTTCATTTTCCCTTGTAGAAATAATTATTCCTGTATAGGGAACAGCAATTCTAACTAAGGCTACAATTTTCATAAATATTTCATCGCTAATGGAATTTGTAAATTCATCGGGATTTACATCATCAGCCGGCCTAATTCTTGGTACTGAAATAGTATGAGGACCAACGCCGAATTTAGCCTCTAAATGTTCTCCATGCATTAAAAGGCCAATAAAATCATATTCATAATTATTTAAACCAAATAAAACACCACAACCAACATCATCTATGCCGGCTTCCATAGCTCTATCCATGGCTTCTGTATGGTAGGCATAATTATGTTTTGGACCTGTTGGATGAAGCTCTTCATAATTGTCCTTATGGTAGGTTTCTTGGAATAGTATGTAGGTTCCAATACCTGCATACTTTAATTTTTTATAGTTTTCAACAGTTGTTGCTGCAATATTTACATTAACCCTTCTAGTATCTCCATTTTTATGATGAACACTGTAAATAGTCTTAATTGACTCTATAACATATTCTATAGGACAGTTTACCGGATCTTCTCCTGTTTCTAATGCAAGTCTTTTGTGGCCCATGTCCTGTAGAGCAATAACCTCTTCCTTTATTTCCTCTTGGGTTAATTTCTTTCTTCTTATAGTTTTGTTTTTATAATGGTATGGACAATAGGTACATCCATTAACACAGTAATTTGAAAGGTATAAAGGAGCAAAAAGAACTATTCTATTACCGTAGAATCTTTGTTTTATTTCCTTGGCAAGTTTAAAAATTTCTTCATTTAAATCCTCTAATTCACAAGATAATAGAACAAAGGCTTCCTTATGGCTAAGACCTTTTGCTTCTTTTGCTTTTTCAAGTATTTCTTCAATTAACTGTCTATTTTTACTATTTCCCCTACCATATTCAATAGTTTTTAAAATTTCTTCATTGTTAATAAATTCTTCTGCTTTTGAAGAACTTGGTATGTAATTACTCATAATTTCCCCTTGTTTTTCTTATTTAAATTTTTGAATATACAGCCTTACAGCTAACATCCTTTATCATTCCTAATTTTCCAGTTAAGGCACTTATTTCACTTTGTGGTGCATCTACAATAACCGATATTACATTAATACTTTCCCTAATGTTTGGAATCCCCATTCTTCCAATAATATATTCTGAGTATTTATGTAATGTTTCATTTACTTCTGCACTGGCTTCTTTGTTTTCAATAATTATGCCAATTATTGCAACTCTATTATCCATATCTACCTCCTAATATAGTTTAAAAATAAAAATGGACACAGAATACCTGTGTCCAAAAATTTAACATTCACAGGTTTAGCTTCAGAACATATCTTTGACCTTACCTCTCTTGATATTATAACTCTAATATACAATTATTTCTACAATAAAAAATATTTTTTATAGGTTTACTATTATCTAAACTAAAAAGGAGACATCTCTGTCTCCTTATAATTTAATATGAAGTATCTGTTCTTTTTCTCTTCTTATATTCCTCTACATCAAATTTAGAAAAATCTACATCTATTCCCAATTCCTCTGCTAACATACGTCCATATTTTTCATCGGCATAAAAACAATGTTCAATATGGCGTAATTTTATTTTTTCCTCTGCATCTCCCATAGCTCTTCTTGTATTTTCAACAAGAACCTTTTGCTGTTCCGGAGACATTAATCTAAATAGCTTACCTGGTTGAGTGAAATAATCGTCATCGTCATCTCTAAAATTCCATCTTCCAATATCTCCATTGGCTTTTTGCATAGGCTCTTCATGTTCAGTATATTCTACGTAGTTACCATAACTATTTGGTGCATAATGAACTTCTGAACCACCATTTCCATCGACTCTCATTTGTCCATCTTTATGATAAGGATGGTTGTTTTCTGCATGTTTTGGTGAGTTTACAGGTATTTGATGATGATTAACACCTAGACGATATCGGTGAGCATCTCCATAAACAAACAATCTACCTTGAAGCATTTTATCTGGTGAAAATGAAATTCCTGGAACTACATTTGCCGGAGTAAATGCTGCTTGCTCCACATCGGCAAAATAATTTTCCGGATTTCTATTTAATTCAAATTCTCCAACTTCTATTAATGGATATTCTCCATGGTACCAAACCTTTGTTAAGTCAAATGGATTATAGGGCATATTGTCAGCTTGTTCCTGAGTCATAACCTGAATATACATTTTCCATTTAGGGAAATTCCCCTTTTCTATTGCTTCGTATAAATCTCTACCATGACTTTCCCTATCCATACCAATTATTTCTGCCGCTTCTTCATCTGTTATATTTTCAATTCCCTGTTGGGTTTTCATGTGAATTTTTACATATACTCTTTCATTTTTCTCATTTATCATTGAATAGGCATGAGAACTAAAACCATGCATATGTCTATAGGATTTTGGTATTCCCCTATCACTCATTGTAATAGTAACTTGATGTAGAGCTTCCGGTAATGAAGTCCAAAAGTCCCAGTTATTATTAGCTGACCTTAAATTTGTTCTAGGATCTCTCTTTACAGCCCTGTTTAATCCAATAAAATGATGTGGATCTCTCATAAAGAATACAGGAGTATTATTTCCTACTAAATCCCAGTTTCCGTCTTCTGTATAGAATTTTATTGCATATCCTCTAATATCCCTTTCTGCATCAGCAGCTCCTCTTTCTCCTGCTACTGTAGAAAATCTAATAAATATTTCTGTTTCCTTTCCTACTTCTGAAAATATCTTTGCCTTAGTATATTTTGTAATATCATTTGTAACTTTAAATGTTCCAAAAGCTCCTGAACCTTTAGCGTGCATTCTTCTTTCTGGTATAACTTCCCTATCGAAATGTGCCATCTTCTCCATGTACCAAACATCTTCCATAGCCATTGGTCCTCTTGGTCCAACAGTCATAGCTGTTTGGTTATTTGCTACTGGTATGCCAGCTCCATTAGTAACCTTAGGATTTTTTCCTATTACGTCATTTTTACTTGTAATTTTCTTATCTTTATTCATTTTTCCTCCTATTTTGTTGGTTACAGGTTAATTACAAATATGTAATTATTACAATTTATTTAATATATACCCATTAATATAGAAAAAACAAACACTTTTTAATTAAATTCCAAGTAATATTATTAAAATATACATTGTTCCAACGCCAGCAATTATTGTTTGAGCTAAACTTTCCCTAAAATAGGAAACTAGAAAACAAACTATAATAGAAATAATTGCAGGGACCATAATCACCTTATCCATGGTTAATAATCCCCTTGTAATTAATATAGCAAGACTTGTATATGGAATAATATCTAAGAAATCCTTAATTTCTTTTTTTATTTTTTTATCCTTTAAAAATGTCATCGTAATTATTTTAGGACCGCTAGTTAAAATAGCACAGAGAACTATTAGTAAAAAATATTCACTTTTCATTATATTGTCCCCCTTCTAATTAAAATATAACCTATTAAGGTAGATAAAAGAATTCCAACAACTATATCCCATCCTGTTGGAAGTATATTTAAATAAAATATTGCTATATATATAAGTGCAGCTATTAAAGAAACTACTATCCCCTTTAAATTCTTCTTAAGGGAAGGAATTAATAGGGCAATAAACATTGCAGTAAGTCCTATTTCTAAACTCATTTTCAACTTTTCAGGAAGTATGTCCCCTACTAAATAACCTATAACAGTAAAGCCTACCCAAAATAAATATGGTATTAATTCTACAAAAATTGCATAGGCTGTACTAATTGTTTCCCTTGTAAAAGAAAGGACGGAAAAGGATTCATCTGTTAGTAAGAAACCCACTAGGGGAATTGACTTCTTATTTACTTTTTCCATTTTTACTCCAAGGGATGTTGCCATTACAAGTAATCTTAAATTAAGCAGAAAAACCGATATTGCAATTCCCAAGGTTGGTACACCGGCGACAATTAACTCAATAGCCATAAACTGGGATGCTCCAGCAAAGACCATTGCTGAAAACAAAAAGGTATCAAGTAAGGTCAAACCGGAATTTCTAGCTAATAAACCAAAGGCTATTGCTATGGATATGTATCCTATTCCTACTGGTAAGGATATTGCAATTCCTTTTTTTATATCTTCTATTGTATTTTTTTCTCCTACTCTATTCATAAAATTTACACTTTCCTATTATTTATTATTCTAAAAAAAGCATGGTTTCCCATGCTTTCTTAAATTTCTCTTCTATCTTCTAATGCTTTATAAATCGACATTTCATCAAAATATTCTAAACTTACACCTATAGGAACTCCATTGGCAATTTTTGTTACCTTTACTCCTAAAGGCTTTATAATTTCAGATAAAAAGTTAATTGTAAGATCTCCATCTACAGTTGGGGATAAGGATAAAATTACTTCATCAATACCACCATCTTTAACTCTTTTAATAAGGGATTCTATATTTAAATCCTCTGGACTAATATTTTCTCTTGGAGAGATTAGTCCATTTAGTACATGGTATTGTCCCTTATATTCCCTTGCTTTTTCAAGAGAAATAATACTTGAACTATCTTCAACAACTACTATAACGGATTTGTCCCTACTTTCATCTGAGCATATATGACATATTTCCTTATCTGTTAGATTACCACAAATTTTACAGTGATGAATTTCTTTTTTCACATTAATTAAAGCATCTACCAATCTATTTACTTTTTCATCATCCATTTCAATAATTTTAAAAGCTAGTCTTTTAGCTGATTTTCTTCCAATTGTAGGTAAGCTTGCTAATTCAACTATTAGATTTTCTATTGGTTTTGGGTATAAAGCCATTTAATCACCTACTAAAATAATCCTGGAATATTCATGCCTCCAGTAAATTTACCCATTTCTTTTTCACTTGTTTCTGTAACCTTATTTAAAGCGTCATTAACAGCTACAATTATTAAATCCTGTAACATTTCAACATCATCAGGATCAACAACCTCTTCTTCTATTTTTACTGCAACTAACTCTTTTTTACCGTTTACTGTAACTTCTATACTTCCACCACCTGCAGTTGCTGTGAATTCAGTTTCTTCTAGTTTTTGTTGTGCTTCCTCCATTTGCTTTTGCATTTTTTGCATTTGCTTCATCATATTATTCATATTTGGCATTCCGCCTCTTGGATATCCACCTCTTGCCATAAAAAATACCTCCTAAGTAATATTAATATTATCTTCACCAAATAAATTTTGGATTAATTTTAAATTTTTTTCTTTTCTCAAGTTATTTAAATCCGCATAACTTGATTCTAAACTTATATGCACATCATAATCACTACCTACTACTTCTTGAACTATTTTTTTCAAAACATTTATATTTGAACAAATTAATTTCATTTTTGTATCTTCTGTTTTAAAAAGAATTACTAAGCGATTTTTTTCTATAAACCTATAGCTTGAAGAATTTATAAAATTCCTCATCATTGGTGTAGGAAGTTTGTTTACAATTTCATTCCAATACTCTGTTTCCTTGTACTTGTCTAAAACATCCTCTTCTAAATCTTCACTATTTTCTTTAGAAAGATCTTTTTCTTCATTTTCAGTACTAGGATTTTCTTCTTTGTCTACTTTACTATTTTCTATTTCTGTAATATCTGACCTGTTTTCTTCTTCTGTAATTATTTCCGCCTTTACTAAATCCTCTTTTACAGAATTACTCTTAGTAACAATATCTATATTACCATTAGATTTTAAATCTTCAACTTTTAAGTTAGAAAGTTTTTCTTCTAATTCCTTAACCCTATCTTCTAAGTAGTTGATTTTAGACTTAAAACTATTGTAATTAACATAATCCACCAGTCTTGTAACTAAGAGTTCTCCTAATATAATAGGGTTTTCTGTAGTTTTTAATTTAATTTCAAATTCCATTAATATATCCAAGGACTCAATAATCTGATTCATTTCTATACTACTTGCTTGCTTTCTGTACTTTTCAATATACATGGTACTGGCTTCTACATTACTTTCCAGTTTATTTTTTACTAGAAGTAAATTTCTATAATGATCGGTTAAATCCTTAAATAAGTTAGAAATAATTTTCCCTTTAGAAGTTTCTGCAAAAGCTTTTATTGTATTTGAAAAATCTTTAGAAATTATAGCATCGACTAATTTAAATAACTTGTCCTGATCAACTAGGCCTAAATCCTCTTCCAAATCCTTAACGGTTATTTTATCTTTTCCTAAAGAAATTACCTGATCTAAAGTACTTAAAGCATCTCTCATAGCTCCATCGGCTTCATTAGCTATAAGATTTACAGCTTCCGCTTCAATTTCAACTCCTAAATCCCTTGTAATATTTAGAATATTTTCCTTAATAAACTCGGTATCCAATCTTTTAAATTCATATCTTTGACATCTTGAAAGGATTGTTTGCGGAATTTTTTCTATTTCCGTAGTAGCTAAAATAAATACTAAATGTTTTGGAGGTTCTTCCATGATTTTTAAAAGGGCATTAAATCCCTCATTTGTTATCATGTGGGCCTCGTCTATAATATAAACCTTGTATTTTAAATTAGCAGGAGGATAAATTACCTTATCTCTTAGATCTCTAATATCTTCAATTCTTCTATTAGATGCAGCGTCCATTTCAACTATATCAAATGTTTCCTCGTTAAGAATAGACCTACAATTTTCACAAACATTGCAAGGTGAACCATCTTGTAGATTTAAACAGTTTATAGCCCGTGCAAATATTTTTGCACAACTTGTTTTACCGGTTCCTCTAGTTCCTGAAAACAAATAAGCATGACCTATTAAATTGTTTTTTACTTGGTTCTTTAAAACCTCTGTAACTTGACTTTGGCCTAAAACTTCATCAAAAGTTTTTGGTCTGTATTCTCTATATATAGCTTGTCGCAAAAAACAACCTCCTTATTTACTTGCTTTACTATTATATCATAGGTGGAAAAATTATTTAATTGTTGATTTTTTCTTTATAAATTAAAATAATTTAACCCTTTAAATTGGAATATACGTTTAAATATATTACAATATTATATATAGTTAATATAGTATAAATAAAGAGGGGTATTATGGAGAAAAGAATATTAGGTAAAACCGGTTATGAAGTTTCTGTAATTGGACTTGGGGGGATTCCAATTCAAAATGTTGACCAAAATACAGCTATAAGCATAGTAGAAGAAGCCTATAAGCAAGGTATAAATTTTATTGACACAGCAAGAGGATATAATGACAGTGAAAAATTATTAGGACAAGCCTTGGAAGTAGTTGGAAGGGATAAATTTTACATAGCAACAAAATCCATGCAAAGAACCTACGATGGTGTACTTGAAGAATTGGAAATTTCTATGAAAAACTTAAAAGTTGACTATATAGATCTTTTTCAATTACACAATGTAAGTAAAGAAGCTGACATGGAAACAATTTTTTCTGAAAACGGCGCTTTAAAAGCCATTAAGGAAATGAAAGAAAAGGGAATTATAAAGGAAATAGGTGTAACTAGCCATAGTGTTGACCTGCTAGATAAATTAGTTGACACAAATGAATTTTCTACAATTCAATTTCCTTACAATATTGTAGAAAACCAAGCTGAAGAAGTGTTTAAAAAAGCTAAAGAAAAAAATATTGGAATACTAATTATGAAACCCTTAGCCGGAGGTGCTATTCCCAAAGGCGAACTTTGTTTAAGATATATTATGGAAAATGAAAATATTACTTTAGCTATACCGGGAATGGATACAATAGAACAGGTAAGAGAAAATGCCGGTGTAGGAAATAACCCAAGGCCTTTAACCGATGAAGAAAGAAAGGAATTGCAAGGCTATGTTGAAGAATTAGGAACACAGTTTTGTAGAAGATGTGGTTACTGTGCACCTTGTTCCATTGGCATAGATATTCCGGCAAATTTCCTAATGGAAGGCTATTATACCAGATACGACTTAAAGGAATGGGCCTTAAATCGTTACAATGGTATGGAAGTTAATGCTAAGGACTGTATACAATGTGGTGATTGTGAACCAAGATGTCCTTATGATTTACCTATAATAGAAATGCTTAAAAATGTAGCTGAAGTTTTAGGCTAATAAAAATAGGCTTGGAAAATTCTAGGCCTATTTTGTCTTTTTAAATATTTTATTTTTATTCTACACAAGTATTTTAAAACTAAAATACTGTAGAAAAAAATCCGGTAATTTTCATTCCCGCTTCAACTCCTATATTTTTTACATATATTTCAAAATCGGGAGTCGAGCCAATTAGAACAATTAAATTCATTAACAAAAAACAAACTATAAATCTTTTTTCTTTTCTTGTATACTTCTTTTTTTCCATTGAGTTCATTTCTTTCTCCAAATTTCATTAATTTTTCATAATCTATAAATTAAAACTTCCCTTTTTTCAGCTAACTCTTCCATATTATTACCTACTATTTATTAAATAATTAGTTTGAAATTTCTTTTCATATAAAACCCATAAATTTTCATTCTAGATATTTTCTCTTACAAGCTTTTGTTTTTTCTTATTGAAAATATTTTTAAAATATACATATAGTGAAAATATAAAGAACATATCAATTTGCTCACTGAAAATATTTAATAAATTACGGTAATTATACCTTCAAAAAGAGATTCGATTAATATTTGTGTAATCGTAGATACTAATAGCATCTGAGAAGTTACTTTTATACTAACTATTGCTTTTAATCTTACAATCTATCATAAATAAAAAATAAAGCCATTAATTAAAATGACTTTATTTTAATACTTTATTAAAAAATAAGCTTAAATATTTTTTCTTCTCTTATCTTTTGCTTTTAAATATTTTCTGGCATTTTTCATACCACCTACATTAGAAAACATATTATCTAATTTTTGTTTTTCAATTTCTTTAAAATCAAGACCAGAATATTTACTTTCCTTTTTTAACTTCCTATAATTGTTTAGTCTTTCCTCTGAAAGTTCTCCATTTTCTACAGCCTTTAATACTGCACATTTAGGTTCATTTGTATGGCTACAGTCGTTAAACTTACACATAGTTGCAAGTTCATCAATATCTGAAAAACCTTTTGAAATATCAACAGTGTCCAGTCCTAATTCCCGCATTCCCGGTGTATCTATAATCAGACCGCCATTTTCAAGAATAAACATCTCTCTATGGGTAGTAGTATGTTTTCCCTTATCATCATCTCTAAGACCTTTTGTCTTTAAAACTTCCTCACCTATTAAAGAATTTATTAACGTAGACTTTCCTACTCCGGAAGAACCAATAAATGCTATAGTTTTTTCTCTACTAATATATTTTCTAATTTTTTCTATACTATCTACTTGTAAATTTGAAGTTACTTCAACATCAACACCTATGGCCACACTAGCTAGCTCTGCTAATTTAGCGTCAATATTATTACATAAATCCGCCTTAGTTAATATTACAACCGGAATAGCACCACTTTCCCAAGCTATAGAAATATATCTTTCCAATCTCCTTAAATTAAAGTCATTATTTAAAGACATACATATAAACAAATAGTCTATATTACTTGCTACGATTTGTTTAGTATTTGATGTTCCTGCAGCCCTTCTAATAAAGGCACTTTTCCTGGAAAATCTATAATTAATTACTGCATTCCCTTGATTATTATTATTTCTATCTAGGACAACAAAATCTCCAACTGTTGGAAAGTCTAAGCTTGACTTAGCTTCATACCTAAACTTACCGGAAATTTCAGCAATAATTTCTCCATCTTCACAAACTACCCTATATAGATTTTTACTTTGAGAAAACACCCTGCCAATATACATGCCTTCATTTAATCTATATTCTTCCTTTAATTCATCCTTAAAGCCTAAATTTTTCAAATTATACTTATTCAATTATTTTCCTCCTAAAAATCAATTATCTTTTGATTTTCCCGGGAGGCTTATTCTTATATATTACAAACCTCCCAGTTTGTAACAATATCCAATACACCTATTTTCAACATAATACAACACCTCCTTAGTATTATTAATATATATTACATTCTACCATAATTATTGCCAAATACTATTCTAAAATACCTACTTTCTTGGCTTTTTACAATTTCAGACTATATTTTTTAATATTTTTCTCTATTTCCTTAAGCATGATATTTTTATGTTCTGGTAATTTTCCTTTTATTGCTATTGTATTGTTTTTATGGGTAGCGTTAAATACTACATTTTCCATTTCTAATTTATATAAAAGTAAATATTCCTCCTCTAAAGATTGCAAAGGACTTAATCTTTTAAATTCACCTGTCCTTACTTTTTCCAATAGAGGAGCATTGGGAAAATAAACTAAATTTACTACTACGAGCTCAAAAGGGTGAACTTTATTTAAAAGCCTTGCTGTTTCAATAGCATTTTCCCTTGAATATTCAACTCCACCAAAGCCTAATATTATATAGGCAGAGTAGTCAAGTTTAACTTTTTCCAATTTTCTCATAGCAGCTAAATTATCCTTAGAAGTAACGCCTTTTCTTTGAAACTCCAATATTTTATCTGAACCGGATTCAATTCCTAGGGATAAACGATTAAATTTACTTTCTTTTAATAAGACTAACTCCTCATGGCTTTTTCTTAAAATATCGTCTACTCTGGAAAAGGAGCTTATATATTTTACTTTTGGAAAATACTTTCTTATGAGCCTTGATATTTCTACTAAATACTCAGTTTCTAATACTAGGGGATTTCCTCCTAATAAATTAAACTTTTCTACCTTTCTTCTATTATATTGAGTTATAAACTGTAACTTTTTTAAATTCTCTTCTATTTCTTCTAAAGATATTTTTTCAAACCTAATATTTTTATTTAATCCACAATATAAACATTTATTATAGGAGCAACCAATAGTTACCGGCAAAAATAAATTTCTTGTTTCCGGCATTGGTACATAAATTTTATTATTATAGGGCTTGTAGATTTCCTCTAGATATTTTTTAGCCCTTTTAATAAATTCTCTATTAGCCATATTTCCACCAACTCTCTTAGATTATTTACCCATAAAATAGCATATTAGGTAATAATATGAAATAATATAGGTAAATATTAGAATTCAAGGTGAGTAAATGTACAAAGCATTATTTTTTGATATTGATGATACTATTTTTGATTTTGAAAAATGTAGCCTTGCAGCCTTTAAAGAAAGTTTTAAAATATGTAACTTACATTATTCAAGGTCCATACATGAACTTTATAGGGAAATTAGCAAGGATTTATGGAAAAAACAAAAAAGTGGGGAAATATCCGTCCAGGATGTTTTAAATTCAAGATTTAAAATACTATTTGAAAAATTAAATATAGATTTTTCATATTATAGCTTTCAAAAGGTATTTGAAAAAAATTTAGGACAAGAATATATTACAGAGCCTAACGCCTCTCAAGTAATAGGTACTCTTTCTAAAAAATATAAGATATATGCTGCTTCAAATGGAATATTAGAGATGCAAATAAATAGACTGAAACACGCAAATTTGTTGGATTATTTTACTGATTTATTCGTTTCCGATGACATTGGTTACGATAAACCAAGTAATAGTTTTTTTAAAGAATGTTTAAAGAGAAGTAAATTAAAACCGGAGGAAATTTTATTTATTGGTGACAGTTTACAAGCCGACATACTTGGGGCTAAAAACAATAATATAGACACTTGTTGGTATAACATTAACGAATATGAAAAACCTAAAGATTTAAAGGTAAATTATATTATTAGGAATTTAATAGAACTTAATAAGATTTTGCTATAATTATTTAAACAAACTAGGAGTGATATTATTCTACAATTAATTATTAAAAACGCATATATTGTTGATGGTACAAATTCTCCCGGCTATATTGGAGATATTTGTGTTGACAAAGGAAAAATTATAAAAATCGGAAAGAATATTAATAAAAAAGCAAAAACTATAATAGATGCAAAGGAAAAGCTGTAAAAATATACTAAGTAAAGACCAAGAGGATTTTGATAATATTCTTTATTTAATTGGTTGGGAATCGGTAATGATTACTACTGTCGACTTAGATAAAAACCAAAAATATATTGGGAAATTAGTTTCTGAAATTGCTAAAGAGAAAAATAAAGATTCTTATGATTTTGCTTTTGATTTACTAATAGAGGAGAGTTTAAAAGTTTCCATGGTTAATTTTAGCCTTTGTGAAAATGACGTTGAAAATATTATTAAACTACCCTTTACCTTTATAATCTCGGATTCAATTTTTCCTAAAGGCGGTCTTATTCACCCTAGACAATACGGTTCCTTTGCAAGATTTTTAGAAATTTATATTAATAGAAAAAAGCTTCTTTCTTTAGAAGAAGGTATCTATAAAATTACCGGTTTTCCTACAGAAGTATTTAATATAGGAAATAAGGGGGAAAATTAAAGTTGCTTATGATGCCGATTTAGTTATATTCGATTTAGAAAACATAAAAAACAATTCAAATTATATAAACTCAATGGAATATGCAACCGGTTTTGATTATGTATTTGTTGCAGGAGAAATAACAAATAAAGAAGATAGATATATAGAAGTTGATGCCGGAAGAATTTTAAGAGGAGAACATAGACTAAAGTAGCCTATGTTCTTTCTTTATTCTGTCTAAATACATAAATTAAATAACTTAAAATAAATAATATAAGTGATATTAAAATTGTAACCATAATAGTCCAAATAATTGAATTATACCTATTATCAAATATTTTATAAATATCGTTAGCATTATAGTGCATAGTAAAATCCGTCATTTTAATTGGGAGGAAATTCGCAAAATAATGGTTTATTTCATAGTCCTTAAGCATTTCAAATACAAACATCAAGGCCCAAAAAAACACTGTAATTACCCCACCAATTAAAAGATTTTTAGTTACAGCTGTCACAAACAATACAAATCCTACCATAAATAATAATGCCACTAAGCCTAAAGAAACATTTATTAAAAACTGCTGTAAATAGTTTATTTTAAATATGGAATATAAGTAAGTTGGATTACTTTGAATTGACATTGAAAAACCTTCAAAGCCATAAATAATTCCATTTACTATTAAAAGTATTAAAATTCCCGTAAAATATATAATTAAAGAAATTTTAATAGCCACAATTACCTTAGCAATACTTAACTCCATTTTCCCTTTTCTTGTTGTCCTAGATAGTTCATCCATATTAAATTTATCTATTTTACCAAATATTTGAAGAATAACTATAGAGGAAATTATTATTAATAAAAGGACTAACATACCTAAATCCCTGTTAATATTTTTCCACCCTTCAGCATAATCCATTTGAATGGGTTTTTTTATTTTATTGGCTTTTTGAAGCAGATATTTTATATCTTTTTTAGAATAATCCTTTTCTCCATCTCCCTCTAAGTTTTTCTTTATATTAATTAATCTTTTATTATAAAAATCCTTAGCTCTACTTTCTGTAAGCTCAGAATAGGATATTAAGTCATAATTTTTTACCAATATCTTGTCTATGTTCTTATAAAATTGTATATTATCTATTTTTTTATCTTTTAGACTTGAAATAAACTCCTTGTCTAAAAAAGTATATTTACTTTCTTTTTTACTTCTTCTAAGGTTTTCTTTTGCCGTATATAAAATTTTATTTCCTGAAATTACCTTATAGGAATTTAGCCCCATAAGTCCGGAAATTACAGAGAATAATATTATTATTACTATTATTAAAATAAAGATATTTCTGTTTAAAACCCTTTTACTTTCAGCTCTTATTAAACTTTTCATTCTTCACCTCTTACAGATAATATCTTTTAAATTTTATTCTAGTTAAGGTATAAAAAACTAAAATATATATAAGAGATAAAATAAAAACAATTATAAAATATGGTATTGCAGTGTCACCAATGAAAAAGTAATTACCGGACCTAAGTAAGGCCATTTTATTATTAAAATTTAATGGTAATAACTGCTTAAAGGAATTTTGCGTCTTAACAAAATTATTCATAAAAAATAAAATAAGACCTGTCGTTAAAATTGTAAACTTCATATTTTTACTATAAATTGAAATAACCATAATAAGATTTCCAATAACTAAACCACCAAGTAGCCCACAAAAAATTACTAACAATATCCCCTGAAATATGTTTATATTAAAAGCAGAAGTTTCTTCTAAAATTTGAATTGATGCTCCAAGTCCATGTAAACTTCCTATTAATCCATGGGTAATAAAAAGTGTTAAAACATAAACTCCATGTCCTAAAAGAATGAAAAGATTACCTGCCATCCATCTGGAATTTAAGTTTTTCCCCTTACCGGTTTTAGTCGACAAGGACAACTCATCGACACCGGAGTTTGAATCCTTTGAAAACAAGCTACTTAAGCCAAAAACTAAGACTAGGCAAAAAAGAAGATAATCCGTTTTATAATATATTAAAAAGTTTTTTAAACCTTCTGTATATTTTATTGTAATTGGAGTTTTAATATTATTTATTTTATTTTCTACTACTTTTAATTGTTCATCTGTATATTTTGAAAAACCAATTAATTTATTTTCCAATTTCATATTGGTAATAGCTTCTTTTTTAAATTTTTTATAGAAACTATTAACATCTTTAAGATTTTCTTTACTAAAATCCAACTTACTATTTTGACTAATACTCTCATTAATGACCACTGGTAAAATAAAATCCCTTGCTAAAGAATATTTAGTCCACTGGTAGATTTTGCCACTTTCAATAGCTTTCCTTTCTTTACTATTTTGAAAATCCTTAGCGAATCTATTTAAATATTCCTGATTTAATTCTCCCTCGTACTCCTTGGAAACATTTAAGTAAGACCAATAAGCTAATTTCCCCTTAACTGTCTTATATTTATGGACATAGGTTTCTTCCCACTTTCCAAAGGAAATAAGGCCATGAAATACAGTAAGTATTATCATGCAAATCATAGCTAAAATAGTTACCTTATTAAATAATTTTTCAAGTTCAAATTTTACTTGCATAGTATTTTCCTATTCTTTATGATTAATACCATCGTGAACAAATTTCCATTGCCCTTCCTTATTTTCCTTTGCAACATAAACAAACTTCCAAGTATCCCCATCTAAATACTCCATAACTATAATATTTTCATTATCATAGCCTTGAAGTTTTCCCTTATCTTCATCAATATAAACCTTATACACTCTTGGATCTGCAGGTAAATAATATAAAATTCGTGTTTTCTGTTCTACTTTTTTATCCTCTACCAAATACCTTTCCACTTCTTCATAAGCCTCTTCTAAATCATCAGGAAGTTTAGGTTCTACCTTTCTCACTTCATCAAAGCCCTTAATATAATCCTCTTCATTTGGCTGTGTTCCAATAATCATTCCGTCTTCTTCCTTAATATATTTATCCTTATCCCTTTCCTTTCTAAATTCCTCTATTTGCTTTTCTAAAAGTTCATCATCAGCCTCTATTTTTTCCATAACACTTTCTACATTTTTTGTAGGTTCAGTTTTATTGTTCATATAATCATCATCGTTTCCTTCCCTATTTCCACAGGCTGTTAAGGCTAAAACCGTACAAGCCAAAACTGTCAATTTAATCAATTTTTTCATTTTCTCCTCCAATTTTATTATTGTTGTAAACATAGTAATCTTCCAAGGTAGGTAAAACTTTTTTATTTTCTATTTCCTTTATTTTTTCACCAACATACCTTATTCTAATTTTTTCATTCTTTCTTTTCATTTTAATAATCGGATTGTTTTTCTCAATTTCCTTTAAGTCATTTTGTTCTACTTCAGCTTCCCAAACCTTACTAGCCATTGTTTCAACTAATGTATCTATATCGCCTTTTTCAACGAGTTTTCCCTTTTTCATTACAATTACATCCCTTGAAATAGCCTCAATTTCCGAAACAATATGGGTTGAGATTATAATGATTTTATTTTTCCCCATATCTCCTAAAATATTTAAAAATCTTATTCTTTCTTGAGGGTCAAGTCCTGCTGTTGGCTCATCTAAAATTATTATTTTAGGATTATTTATAATAGCTTGGGCAATTCCTATTCTTCTTTTCATACCTCCTGAAAAAGTAACAACCCGTTTATTTGCTACATCCTTTAAATTTACAAATTCTAATACCTCATCAATTTTATTTTTTAAGTTTTTTTCATTAATTCCTTTTAAAGAACTCATGTATTCTAAAAAACCTCTGGCAGTTAAAGTAGGATATACAAAAAATTCCTGAGGCATATAGCCTAATAATGACCTGTATTTATCGCCTAAGACCTTAATAGAATTCCCATCTACCTCCACACTTCCAGATGATGGTTTTAAAACTGTAGTTAAAATTCTCATTAAAGTGGATTTTCCTGCTCCATTGTCTCCTAATAGTCCGTATACTCCATCTTCCAAGGAAAAACTTATATCCTTTAATGCAACTTTTCTTCCAAAGTTTTTTGAAATATTATCTATTTTTAAAATCATACTTACTCCTTCCATAAATCTGTAACTACAATCTTACTGTAATAAAATAAAATATTATTATTTAAGTCATAACTGCCTAAAATTAAATAATAGCTGCTTAAAAATTAAAACAAGGAACTTCTTTGCTATAATAGTTGTAATAAATAGAAGGCAAGGAATAAAAATGAAATTAATTGAAATTTTAAAATGGATTAACAACTTAGACCTACAAACAATTCCAGAAATCTTGTTTTGTTTTTTAGGAATATTGATTTTATCGGGATTTAAATTTAAAAACTTGAAGATTAAATCCTATATTTATGTATTTATTTCTATGTTTCTAATTGTTTTAATAAGACATAGACTTTATGAATTAATAATACCTACAATAGCTCTTTTAACCCTTATTTTTTCCCTTATATTTATAAAAAACAAGCTAGTTAAGTCCCTTAATTTAACCGGTATTTTAATACTTGTTATGGTAATACTGGAAAATTTATTGGATATAGTTTTAACAATTTTAAACTATCCACCAACACTGTATAATTTATTAAATGTACTTGTGTTTTTAATAGGAGGAAGCTTAATATTACTTCTTATTAATAAAATAGAGATCCCCTATAATAATAAATTTTTAGCAATATTTTTAATAATAGCTACTGTTGTTTATTATCAGCTGGTATATAGAGTTATAATTGTCTCAGGTTTTACTGAATCACCTGTAATTTTAGATTACTATGATTTTGACAAATTAAACCTTAGTGAAAGTGATATTGAAAATATAAAATCCTATTTCCCTCAAGAGTATTTTAACCAAGAAGCTTTTGAGCATTCATATAAAATGTCCTTAATTAAAGATAGCTTAAAGAAAATATTATTAGTAATTTCCATGTTTACCTTTATAGGAATATACCTTCATCTAATAGTAAAATTGGAAAAAGAAAAATTCCTTGACTCCTATTACAATAGTCTGGAAAAAAACTATAATGAAGTTAGAAAATTTAGACATGATTATAAAAATATACTAATAACCTTAAATGGACTAATCAAACAAAATGACCTAGATGGAATTAAAGATTTTTATTATAGTATTACCGACGAGGACAAAGAAATAATATTTAATAAATCCTTTAATTTAGACAGACTTTCCAATATTCATATTAAATATTTAAAGGGCTTTCTCTTTAATAAAATAAGGGAAGCGGAAGAAAAAAATGTTGATGTTTTTTTAGATATATCTGACTATATTGATATTATTAATATAAAAAACATCGATTTAATTCGAATATTAGGAATAATACTGGACAACGCTATTGAAGAAGTGGAAAACCTTGGACAAGGAAAAGTTAGTGTCGTTTTTCTTACAACAAAAACCTCCAAGATTATTATTGTAGAGAATAACAGTAGAAAAAATATACAGAAATTATTTGAATTAAAAAAGGAAGGTTTTTCCACAAAAGGTAACAACCGTGGTTTAGGTCTTTCTATTTTAGATGAAATACTTTCAAAATATAAAAACGTCACCCATGAAATACAAATAGAAAACAATAAGTTTTTACACAAATTAGAAATAAAGGATTAGAAAATGCAAAAGATTTATATTTGTGAAGATGACATTACTCAACTTCAAGAATTAAAAGAATATATTACAAATTTCACCTTGCTACAAGGTTATGACATGGCTGTAGACCTAGCTACTACTAACCCAGATGAACTGATAGAACATATTAACAAAAACAAAGTACTTGGCGGTATTTATTTTTTAGACATTAACCTACACCATCAATTAACCGGATTTAGTTTGGGAAATAAAATAAAACAAATTGACGAAGCTTCAAAAATTATTATTGTAACAGGCTACGAAGAATTTTCCAACTTAACTTTTAAATATAAGGTTGAAGCCATGGACTATATATTAAAATCAAACCCGGTAAATATGAAAAAACGCATAAGTGAATGTTTGAATACAATAGTAGAAAGAGCTGTTGAAAATCCAAATATTAGTAGAAATGTCTTTAAATTTAAAGACGGGGACATAATCAGATTTATAAACTATAAGGACATAATGTTCTTTGAAACCTCAACTACTCCCCATAAAATTAAAATCCATCTGGATAATGGAATAATTGAATTTTATGGAAAGATTAAAGAAATTGCAAATGAAGAACTGGGACTAATTAAATGTCATGAATCCATAGTAGTAAATAAATATAATATTTCAGAAATTAACAGAAAAACCAGAACAATTACAATGAAAAATGGTGAAGAAACAATTTGTTCCACTAGATTAATAAAGAATTTATTAGAATAAAAAAGCCCTTGATTAATTTTACACCAATCAAAGGTTTTTTTTTCTATCCACCAAATCTACCAACGATATATTATATCCTTATAACACTAGTTAATGTATTAAAAATTTGTTATTTTTTTATATAAGTTTTCCTTTTTTCATTTTATTTTTTTGCTAGACACTATTATTTTTTATTAGATGTTTTAAATTTTCTAAATGGGATTACTGCAACAGTTACAATAATCAGTATCTTTAACTGTTCCCCAATTATGTCCAGAGTATTGAACACAAATTCTCCTTCTGAAAGACTATTTAAAATTATTTGAGCTAAAATAGAACCTATCATAATAAATAAAATTTTATAAAGGATTCTATAATCTTTTCTAGTTTTTATAAAAATAATTGAAAATGTTCCTTATCATATAACTACCTTCTAGTGCTTGATATCCCTTATTTATCAGTTTATCCTATAATTTTCTAATCATAAAAAATAAGAGCAACACTATTATTAATGATATTAATAGACTGGTAATTATACTATCTGAAACTGTAGTAAATAGAAAAAAATTGTACTTTAATGATTTGTGGTTATACCAGGGTAATATCCGTTTCCCAAATCTTCCCCCATTTTGCCAAGTCCTTTTCCAAACCAATATATAGCCTTTCCTACCTTTTCTCCATATTTCCCATAAATATTTTCTCCCTGATATAAACTGCTGGTAGAAAACATTATTGTTATAATTAAACATAGGAGCACTAAGCTGGAAGTTCTTTTTCTTTTATTTTTAACCTTTGACATTATACTACTCTCCCCTTATTTATTAATAATATATATTCTTAAGATTATTCTAAAAATATATATTATTA
>DUUN01000867.1 GCA_012841535.1 Gallicola sp.
AAGATATTACCCAACATATTTTTAAATTAGTTGTTGTTGGAAGTTTTTTATATAATAATTTATAGATTTCGACTGAATACCAAGAATCCATAACATCATCCCATTCAGAATGAGATTCATTAATATTATATTTTTCAAATAATTCTTCTTTGGTCATAATGTAAATAAATTAAGAAAAATCACCACGTTTATATTTTTCTATTTCATTATTTTTATTTATTGGTTTTTCTTTAATATATTGCAATCCTGAGAAATGTTTTTTAGCTTCTGCTATAAGTTCATTCATTATACAACCACCTTCTCTTCTTCTTAGTTTTTCTATTAACCATACAAGTGAAACTAAATCACCATGAGAGTTATCTTCTGGTGCTTCATTTAAATTAAAAGGGTTATCTCTATAAACAACTCCATGTGAATTTGGTTGATTAAAACTTACAACAGTATCTTCAATTTCTATTGGTTCACAGTCTTGTATGTCATTATCTTGTATTTCCCATACTGATTCATTAAACTTACAAGTTGAGAATAGAAGTCTTTTTTGAAATTCATCATATGTAATTAATTCTTCATTAAAAGAATATTCATAGTTTGATCTATCCCATCCATCGGGGTCTAATATAATTATTTTTTTATCTTCTGGTAATTCATCATACCATTGTTTTGATGTTTTTAGAGTTTGTTTCATATATTATTTGTTTTTGATTAATTTCTTCATCAGTCATTTTAATTAGAAATTCATGTGGATAATCATTTCTAATTAAATCTATTTCGAGTAAATCACTTATTTTTAAAGAATAATTCATAAACCCAATTCTAATTTCTCTATATAAGAATCAAAATCTTTTTTTGATATTATATAAGAATCACATCCAACATTATATTCATTTAAAAATATTATAAGTTGTTCTATAATTTCTTCTTTCTGTTCTTTCAATGCTTGTTCCATTGCATTAAGAGCAATACTATTCCAACTTTGGCAATTATCTTTATTGGATTGGGTATGTATTTCTTCTAATATTAATTTTATATTTCTCATAAACCCAATTCTTTTCTAAATTGTTCATGTAATTCTTTAAGATTTATTAATGTATTTTTCATATTTTATCTAATTTCAATTTCTTCCCAATAACAACGACCAATAGATCTTAATTGATCCCATCTATGAAAATGTTGTTTAAAATATTCATCTCTAATCCAACTAAAACCAAATTTATCAGATTCGAATTGTTTATAATACTCTCTCCATTTTTTCACAATTTTATTATATTTTTGTGAATATTTTATGGCTTTAGTTTTCTTTGTGGTTGCAAAGATTATTCTATGTTCATTATATTCTGAACAATTATAAGTATATTTAACAATATAGATTTTATCCATAATAATCTTTATATTTATGCCATTCTTCCAAAGCTTCTTGATAAGTATCCTCATCTAATTGAAATAAACCATAAATATATATTTTATTCATAAGAATCTTTTAATTTATTATATTCATTCCATTTTTCCATAGCTTCCTCATAAGCTTCTTCTCCACCTTCAATCGTAAATCTAGAAGGTTCACTATCAAATCCAGTTGATTCTACCCAACCATAATCTTCTTTAATTGGTTTTTTCATTCTTATATTATTTTATTAATTTTTTACTTGTAGTATGATACGCATTACATTCCAAACAGAAATAAACTCTAATTTCTCTTCTATTAAAATTATTTTGTGTTTTTTTTTGAGCGTTAGCAACTATCATCATAGCTTTTATTTTATCAAACTTTCTTTTATTACATTTAGATAACATTATTTTGATAT
>DUUN01000773.1 GCA_012841535.1 Gallicola sp.
AATAGGATTCTTGTAATTAAAAATTTGATGAAACCAAAAAATAATTATCAGGCAGCTATATAGCTGCCTGATATAAAAGTAATTTGTTATTTTATTGTATACCAACACTATTTGACAAAGAGCCTTTATTTTAAACAAACTGTTTAACGACATAGGCCTCAGCCACCGCTCATCGGCTGTTGTCTAACGAATTTCTTATCTATGAAATTTTTAAATTCTTCAAAGGTTCCCTTTGTAAAACCCGATTTATTTATTACTATACCTTCAGTTTTATCTAACATAAGATACATATTTTCATTGTCCTGTAATATAGCAACTATTTCTCCGAATTTTATTTTTCTTTCATTTCCATTTTCAAAAACATTCATATGATTAAAAGTAATTTGTATAATTTTTTTAGAAAGTATATTTCTCTGATTTCTTACTTGCTTCAAAGTTTTAGGTATGGCTAAAATAAAAATTAAAAGTCCTATAACTGCTATCCCAGCTAAAATAATACTAAATGTCTTACTATTATTTTTATATTCCATAACTGAAAATATTGCACTGACAACAGTTATAAATAATGCTGATATTCTAGAACCTTTAGTTATTGTCTTTACATATGCTTTTAATAATTTATCATCAAAATCATACTTGTTTTCAAATAATACTTGGTCACTCATAATAATTTCTTCAATCTCCTTTGTTTTATAATTATTCTAACTTTATTTTTTAGCTTAAGTAAAATATAATATCTGTCTTAAATTTAAATAAAAGCATTTTAAAGTCTAGCCTTTTTGTAGGGTATTTTACCATATATAAACAAGCACCGATATATATTTAGAATAATCTTCTTTTTGTTTTATTAAAATAAATAAATCAATTTAAGAACTTATTTATTTAAAATAATTATATTAATTTTACCCTATAGTTTTTTTAATAAACAAAATACACTATTTAAGGTAATTTTCTAACCTAAATAGTGTATTTTAAAATTTGTTACTTAATTACTGTAATAAAAATACCATTCTTAAGGTAAAAATACTCGTAATACTATTGCCTATAAAAATAGCGATTGTCGGTATTAAAACATTCCTTGATCTTCTATATGCCCAATATAGGGGGATTTGACCTAGTCCACCTACAATTATATTTTGAAGTAAAAATCCATTTACCGGCGTTGTAGTTAAGGCTCCAGCTATTACACTTGAGCATATATAGGTAAAAAACATCAATACCCCTCTATGCTTTTGTAAAAAATTACCTATTAGCTGATACATAGCTAAAAATATCATTACATTTATTATTTGATGGGCAAAGTATATAAAAAAATAATAAACGGAAGTTATAATAAACAAGGCTGTACTTTCAAGCTGAGCCGCCTCCAAGGTATTTGTTATATCTATTTCAAAGCTATAAGGAATAAATTCCGAAAGTATATTTCCTAAATTCGTAAAAATTATAAATAAAATTCCATATGCTATAATATACCAAATATTCCTTAGTCTAGGTTTTGCAAATAAGCCCTTTAATCCATTAAAACCACTTGCCCAAACTAGGCCTAATAATATTAGAAACAAGTATATTACACCTGTTAACAATATAATAACAATATCAATAATTCCAGACTCAAACAACAAATTCGCTTCTGCCTTTGCTATTATTTTAGTAATAGGATTTATAGTATTAAGTAGAAGATAGGTTAACCAAACTACAGAAAAAAACTTTATCCATTCGTTAATAGTTAATCTATTATTAGTTTCACAAAAAAGATAAGGCCAGTCTATAGGTTTTTTACTTATGTTCTTATTCATTGTTAACTTCCTCCTCTAAAACTAATCTAATAAATCCTTCTAAATCTATTGAAATAATTCTGTCAATTTTATTTTTACTGGATTCACGATATTTATTTGCTGCCGATTCAAAAACCATGTACAAATATCCATCATTTTCATAAATTTGTTCTAAATGAGAAGGCATGGTAAATTCCGCTATAGCGTCTGAACTATGGTAGATACTTTTATTTAAATCCTTATTAAAAATATATAGTTTAGATTCCCCTGGTCCATAGGATTGGGCTAAAATACTATAATCTTCAAAAAATGCTATACCTTGAACTTTTTCTAAGGTATCTTCACTGGAAATTGCATCTGCTAATATATTAAACTTATCTATTAAATTTTCAAAAGAATACTGCCCCTCAACTTCTCCCTTTTCATTTAACATATACTGTTTAACATTACCCTTTCCTAAGGGATTAAAAAATCCAACATATAAGGCATCTTCAAAATACGTTATATAGGAAGCCCTACTAATATTATTTAATAATACCCTTTGATTATATTTAATTGGTTTGTTTTCCTTGTTAAAATCATATTTCTCAATATCCTCTAATTTTATGGAAAAAATTTCCGCCTTGTTCTTTCTTCTTCCACAAACCCAAAGCTCCTTTGATTTATAATTATAGGCTACCCCACCAACATGTGGTTTACCCTTTAAGACTATTGTCTTTATTAATTCATTTGTATTTATATCCTGTACATATAAAACAGAATTATGGACACTATGACTATCATATGCTGAAGTTATTAAATAATCTTCTGCAATAGTAACACCTTGAGGAGTCATAGAAGTACACATTTCTGCTGTTTTGCTTAAATTATTTAATGTTTTAGTTGCTTTTAAACCTGGCATAACAGGAATATCACTATAATCTATAGTAGCTTTGTCATTATTAACAATATCCTCAAATAAGGTCAAATCATTTACCTCTGGGTATTCCTGCAAGGTTTTTGCAAATATTTCTTCCGAATATACAGGGTCAGAATTTGTTTCCACTAAATTCGTTTTTGGTTCGTATGTATATATTTCAATATTTGCTTCTCCCCAGCCAAACACCAATAAAAATATTAATGTTAAAATAAAAGTTGCTAGTAAAATAAATATACTTTCCTTTTTTAACTTATTTCTCAATATACTTCTCCCTTAAATAAATATAAGCACTAATATTGACCTGAAATATTTTCAATATTAGTGCCCTATACTTTACCCTACTTCTATCAATCCTTTAATATTTCTTAATATTAATAAATTATTCTTCAGGATTTTCCTTAATAAAAGTTCCTTCTTCTAATTCTATAAAAGCTTGATTTAATTCTTCACGGGTATTCATAACAATTGGACCACCCCAAGCTACATCTTCATCTAACATTGGAGCAGAATAAAATGTAAATCTTAAATCATCTGAAGCGCCTTCTACTTCAATAGAATCCCCTTGGTTAAATAAAATAGCTGTTTTTTCATCATATTTCTTACCATCTATTTTACATTCTCCAAGTAAGGTAAATATAAACACCTTTTCATTTGCTTTTGTTGGTATTTCTATTTTTTTACCATTTTTTAAAGCTATATCATATAGAGTTGCTTGAAGATGGTGTGGTGTTGCACCTTTTAAATCATCAAATTCTCCTGATATAACCTTAACTGTATAGTCGCCATAATCCTTAGTAGGCATATCCTTGCCTTTTATATCAAAATACTTAGGAGTTGTCATTTTATCATCTTTTGGAAGATTAATCCATAATTGTAAACCTAATAGTCTATCTGTAGGTTTAGGCATTTCTGAATGTAAAATTCCGCTACCAGCAGTCATCCATTGTGCATCTCCCGATAAAATCTTACCTTCATTTCCTAAAGTATCCTTATGGTCCATTTCACCATTAACTAAATAAGTTACCGTTTCTATTCCTCTATGTGGATGAGTTGGAAAACCTGCAATATAATCATCAGGATTTTCTGAATCGAAAGAGTCTAACATTAAAAATGGATCAAAATCTCCTACTGTGCTATGACCTAAAACCCTTACTAAACTAACTCCTGCTCCATCTTGAGTTCTAAAACCCTTTACTGTATCTACAACTTCTCTTTTTTTCATTTTATCACCTCCGCTACTATATACCCAAATTTCGAAAAAATATCACTATCTAGTATTAATTTCCATTTCATAAATCATTATATTATATTTTTCATCTTCTATTTTTTTATTTTCATATATAAATCCTATATTTTCCCAAAATTTTATAGCTTCAATATTTTCTTCAATTACACCTAATTTGATTTTCATAAAATCTTCTTTAACTAGAAAATTTATTAAATCCTTAATGATTTTACTTCCTATCTTTTTACCCTGATATTTTTTATTAACCATGAAAAAACCTATAAAAACAGTTTTAGAATTCGGATATTTTTCTATTAAATCCAATACTGCAAGTAAATCATTGTTTTTATAAAATCCTAAATAGTATTTAGCATCATAACTTTTACCTTTAGGTAGTGCCTTTAAATCCTTTAAAATAAATTCCCTAGTCAAATCTTCCTTAGAATATTCATAATATTTAGGATTGGTTTTACAAAGTTCATAAATTTCAGAAATATGGTTAATGTTTAATTTTTTAATAACAAATTCATCTGAAATTTCAACATAATTCATATTTACCTCTTTATTAAGTAATGAAATCTTAAATAATATTTAAGATTAATATAAAAAATAACCTAAATAAAATTACTTAGGTTATTTTTATTATTTATTTCCTAGAATAATATAGTTTTATACTTACAACATATATAATCATTCAATATCATCAAATTTATTTTCTATTTCAAAAGGAACTCCATTCCAGTTTCTAAAATAGGCCTTATCTCTACCTATATATTGTAAATAATTTGGTAACACCGGAGTTTTCCCCAGTCCACCTGGACCATTTACAATATAGCTAGGAATTGCCATACCTGATGTTCTTCCTCTTAAAGATTCCATAATTTCTAAACCTTCTTCTACTCTACACCAAAAATGTTCTGTACCTTTTACCGGTTTAGTATGGAATATATAGTAGGGTTTTACCCTAATAGTTAAAAGTGCTTGGTTTAATTTTCTTACAACCATAGGGTCATTATTAACATTATTTAATAAAACCATTTGATTTCCTAAAGGAATTCCTGCATTAGCCAGTTTTTCACAAGCCTCTTTAGATTCTTCAGTTATTTCAGCAGGTGAATTAAAATGCGTATTTACATAAACCGGATGATATTTTTTCAATATATTAACTAGATTATCCGTTACTCTTTGTGGTAAAGTAACAGGTGTTCTTGTTCCAAAACGTATGATTTCAACATGGGGAATAGAGCGTAATTCCTGTAAAAGCCATTCTATTGTACTATCTGACAACATAAAAGCGTCGCCACCAGTTAAAAGAATATCCCTTATTTCTTCATTATTTCTAATATATTCAATATCTTCTTCTAATGTTTTTCTGTCTATATGGTGATCGGTTTCTCCTATTAACCTTCTTCTTTGACAAAATCTACAATACATACCACATTGATTAGTTACCTTTACAATTAGTCTGTCAGGATACCTTCTTGTTATTCCCTCTACTGGTGTTGTTCCCTTTTCATCCATAGGGTCTAAATCACCATGACCAATTAATTCCTTACCTGATGGTATAGCTTGTAATTTTATTGGATCTTTAAAATCTTCAGTATCAATAAGAGAAAGATAATAAGGCGATATAGCAAACCTATAAGTATTTGCTACCTTATCCACTTCTTTAATTTCTTCATCTGTAAGTGGAAATATATTTTTTAATTTCTCTGCAGTATCTATTCTGTTTTTTAATTGCCACCTATAATCTTTCCAATCTTCTTCTGTTCCCTTAAGTTTTTCTAAAATTATCTTCCTATTTTTTTCTATTTCTTCTTTTCTTTCAAGTCCTGTTTTAATACTATCTTTAATTTCTAAATAGTCATTAATAGTGCTTTTTAAATGTTTCCTATAGTCCATAGTTGTATTCCCCTTTCTAGTAGTAATTACAACTTCCTTAATAAACAAGTCCTATAGTTTTGTTTATAATATCTATAACTAATCACAATAATATTATAACATAAACATTTTCACACTATATTTAAAAGCTTTTTTTCTTACTATAGCCATTCTATATTACCGTTTTTCTAATTTCGCTATAATTTTCATAAGTTTTTTCCAGAGCTATTTTTTCCAATATTTCCACTACCCTATAAAGCTCTTCAAATGTATTGTATAGGGCAATAGGAGCTATCCTTATTACATTTGGTTCTCTAAAGTCCGGGATTACCCCTAAATCCCTTAAGGCAATACTTATTTGATAGGCCTTGTTATGGGTTAAACAAATATGTCCTCCCCTTTTCTCATTGTCACGAGGATTGTCTATTTTATATCCATACTTACCTAATTTATTATCTACTAGGTACATAAAATATGCTGTAAGTTTTAAAGATTTTTCCCTGATCCTTTTCATACCTACTTCCTTAAAAATATCTAAAACTCCATCTAATGGTGCCATAGAAAACAAGGAAGGAGTACCTATTTGCCATCCACTAGCGTCTTCTTCATGATCAAATTCATGTTTTAATTGGAATTGTGTTTCCAACTTATTTCCATACCAACCAGCCATTCCCGGCAATTTCTTAAAATGTTTTTCGTTTATATATAAACCTGCAATAGAACCTGGACCACCTGATAGATACTTATAGGTACACCATACTGCAAAATCCGGTTTTATATCTGAAAAATCTATTTCAATTGCCCCTATAGCATGACAAAGGTCAAAGCCTATAATAATATTTCGTTTATGTGCTTCTTCTGTTAATCTTTTCATATCCAATATTTGTGATGACCTATATAATATAGTTGGTAATAATATTAAAGAAACATCCTCTGTCATTGCCTCTATAATTTTATCTTCATCAATATATTTTCCATCTTCAGATTTTACAACTTTTACAGCGTCCTCCACTTCTAAACCGTGAATTCTAATTTGACTGTCTACTGCATATCTATCCGAAGCAAAATTTAAATCATCAACTAATATTTTATATTTTTCCTTTGTCGGTTTATAAAAAGTACTTATAGCTTGATGAATATTGGAAGTAGTACTACCTGTAATAACAACTTCATTATCCTTAGCACCTACTAAAGGAGCCATTTTTTTTGCTAGATGTCTAGAATATTGATGGTATTTCCCATCTTCTATATTCCAAATTTTAATAGCCTCCTCTTTCCAAATATCAAGTATTTTAAGTAGTGATTTCTCCCCTTCTTTTGAAGCTAAACCCAAGGAATTTCCATCCATGTAAATTTCATCTTCTTTTAAATAAAAATGATTTCTATATTCTTTTAAATCATCTTTTTCATCTAATTCTTTAGCAAAATCCAATCCATCTTTAAAATTATAATCCATTCTATACCTCCTATTTCTTCTTATTCTAATT
>DUUN01000669.1 GCA_012841535.1 Gallicola sp.
AGCAAATGTTCCTAGATCAATTGACTTAACTGTATTTGGCAACACTACTTCTTCTAATCCAATAAAAGCATTAATTACATCTCCATCAGATGCATTAGTTTGTTCAAAATAAGCATCAATTGCACTATAATTTATAGAATTAAAGCCATAACCAATTTTAGTAACTGGAAGACTATCAATCATTGAAGGCACAGAGATACGTTTTTCTTCCCCTATATAATTATAAACAGTAACACTTAACCCTTCTTTTGAGTAAATATACTCATCATTGATTAAACAATTTGGAGTAACAACCCCACCGTAAACAGTACTAGTACCTGCTATATTGCTTCCCCATGTTGAAGGAATAACTTCATGCTCAAGATAAACATAAGAACCTTGGAATGCATAACTACCTACATATTCAACATCTTTTGTTAAATAAATAGCTTTACCATAGCTTCCAGCTAATGAATATTCACCAAAATAACTAACATTATTAACATCAATGTTTTTAATAGCATTACCATATAAAGCTCTATTTCCTAGTTTTTCTAATGAATCTGGAAATTCTATTGATAAAAGTTTTGTGTTAGCTAGAGAATAATCTCCAAGTTCAATTAAAGTATCTGGTAAAACGATATTTTTAATTGATGTTTTATATAAAACTTTTGAAGGAAGAATTTCTATTTTTGCACCATTAAAATCAAATTCTTCTAAGTTGGAACAATTTTCAAAAGCACCTTCACCTAAATAAACAGTATTTTTTGACAAAGAAACTTTACCAATATAATCAAGATCATCGAATAAATCTCCTGTAACCCCAATAACTGGAGTAGTACCTAAATAATCTGGAATGTTAATAGTTCCATATACTTTTGCGTATCTATCTGGATCATTTCTTAATAAATCCCAGTTTTCAGCACCAAAAGCAATTGCTGGTTCAAATCCAGTTACAACAAAACCACCTTGTCCATTTATAGTCATAGGAGTGAAAGTTAATCCATCAGTAATATCTCGTGTTTCATAATTATAAGAAGCAAACTCACCAGTATCTTCGTCACCAATCCACCAGTTTCCATTAGGACCAATATAAGGAGTTAATCCATCCTTACCATTTGTTACTGTAAACGTGAATTTATTTCCATCAGAAAGAGTAATTGTATAAGTATCTACAAGTTCTTCTGAAGATGTTTTTTCAATAGATTCAATTGTAACACATTCACCATCTTCACCATTTGTTACAGTAAAAGTATATTCTGAACCATCAGAAAAAACGATTTTATAAGTATCAATTAAACCTTCAGAACTAATTTTAGAAACTGATTCAACATATACAGAATCTCCATCTTCGCCATTTGTTACAGTGAAGTCAGATGTTGTTCCGTCAGAAAAGGTAATTGTATAGGTATCAACTTTTTCATCAGAGCTAGTTTTTTCAACTGAAATAACTGTTACTGAAGTACCTTCATCACCTTTATCTCCTTTATCGCCTTTGTCACCAGTATCACCTTTGTCGCCTTTGTCACCTTGAGCAGGAACACCAGTATCAGATTCGCCAACCCACCAGTTTCCGTTTTCACCTACATAAGGTGTGTTATTACTACATCCTGTTACGCAAAACAAAGATAACAATAATAAAGGTAGAATAATTTTCTTAGCTAGTTTTTTCATAATAAGCCCCTCCTATCATCAAAATATTTTTA
>DUUN01000196.1 GCA_012841535.1 Gallicola sp.
AAAAATAACATATTTTCTTGCTAATTCAAGATTTTCCTTAATATTTACCTTATATACTTTATAACCTTCAGCTTCTTTTGCAATTTCATCAATAATTGGTGATAAAGCAGCACAAGGGACACAGTCTTCTTTCCAAAAATCTATAACTACAGGAATATCCGAATCAAGAACTTCCTGTTGAAAATTTTCAGTTGTTATATTCATAATAGTCCTCCAAATTTTTCCTTTTATTTTTTTCGTATATTATTTCATTAAAGCCAAATTTATCAAATAAATTATAAGCAGGTATATTGTTTAGGTTTAAATAAAGATATAGGTATTTAAATCCTTCATTTAATAATTTATAGCAAGTATTTTCTAAAAGTACAGTTGCTACATCTTTTCTTTGATAGTCAGGATTTGTAAATAAATAGGTTATAGTTGGTTCACCTTTAAAAATGCAAAGCAACAAACCGCCAATTATTTTATCATCTTTTTCTATAACTGATGATAAATTGGGCATAAACTCTCCGTAAAGACCTTTGAAAACATTACTTATTTCATCTTGAAAATCCTCTAAAGTATCACCTTCAAAATCCACAGAATTAGAATATGCTTTGTACATTGTATTAGCTAACTCATCACTCATTTCATAAAAAACTTGATTAACATCTTCCTTTGATTCGTAATATCCTTCAGTTAAATTAAGTTTCATTTTTATACGGTCAACCATAATGCACCCCCTATAAGTACATTATACCCATATTATTAATATCCAATTTTTGCTAGGAAATATTCTTTTTCATTAATATTATATTTTTTAAGTAAATCAATAATATTAAATTTACTGATGTCTTTTAATATTAAAATACTGTTATTGTCAACATTTTCAGTTGTTTCTAAATTATTACTATTTTTTAAATCAGAAATTAAATTTTCGTTTTTTTCTGTTCTTAAATAATAATTTCCTTTCATTTCATGATTTAAACTTGTAGATTCTTTTAAGTGGAAATCTTCAATGCTTGTATTATTTAGGAAAATGTCGATAATATCTCTACAAACAGCATCACCAGTTGGTAGCTTTCCTGCACCAGCACCATAGAATTTTAAAGGTCCTACATTGCTTCCTTCAAAAGAAATAGAGTTAAAAGCCATGCTTACTGTTGAAAAATAATCGTCATTTGTAACAATTGTAGGCTCAACAAAAGCTGTATATCCCTTGTTTTTATCAAAGGTGGAAGTTGCTAAAAGCTTAATTGTAGACTTGTTTTTTTCTAAATATTCAACATCGCATAATTCAATTGTAGATATACCAAAAGTGTCAATATTTTCTTCTCTAATATCAACGCCAAAAGCTATAGAGCTTAAAATTCTTAGTTTTCTCATTGTATCTAAGCCTTCAACATCATCAGTTGGATCTGCTTCAGCATATCCTAATTCTTGGGCATCCTTTAAAATATCTTTATATGATAATTTTTCCTTAAACATTCTTGAAAGAATGTAGTTACAAGTACCATTTAATATTCCTTGTAGGGACTCTATGTCATTTAACATTATTTCTTCCCTTAAAGGTTTTATTATTGGAATTCCACCACCAACTGAAGCTTCGTATAGGAATTTAACCTTATTTTCAAGGGCAGTTGAATGAAGCTCTTTAAAATAAGCAGAAACTACTGACTTATTGGCAGTTACAACATTTTTTCCAGCCTTTAAAGATTTAGATATATATTCAAATCCTTTTTCTAAAGCTCCTGTTAGTTCAACTACTATATCAATTTCAGGATCATTTAAAATTATATTGAAATCGTTAGTTAATGTAATTCCATCAACAATATTTCTTTCCTTGTTAATGTCGTTAACTAAGATAGTTTTTATATAAAAATCTTGGTTAATTATTTCTTTAATTTTCTCTCTACGCTCTAGTAGTATTTCATATACTCCTTGACCAACTGTTCCAAAACCTAGTATTGCTATATTTTTCATATTTCACCTCTGTAAATTATTGTATATAATTATATATGCTATTGAATTAAAATTCAATTATATTTAGGGAACTAAAGTTATTCTTTTAAATTATATCCAAATAATTTTTGTATTTTCTAATA
>DUUN01000121.1 GCA_012841535.1 Gallicola sp.
GTCTTTGCTTGTTCTAAACTTTCTGCATAATATTCTTGGTCAAAACTACTATCATAATTTTTAGGTCTAAATCTTAATACATTTTCTTTCTTAGAATTAAATTCATTATACTCTGCTTCATATTGTTTTATTCTTTGAAACTTCTCTATCTTATTTTTAACACTCTCAATACTTTCTTTTAAAGTTTTATTAGTTTGAGTTGGTTGGATACCTTCATCCCAAAATTCTCCTAATACTAATTTACTACCTGTAGTAGCCTCATATTGTTCTTTATTTTGTTCTATCCACTTAACAGCTTCTTCTTTTGTTTTAAATTCTTTTACTACACTATTTCTTTTTTCTTGATTGTATTCGCCTAAAGCAGTATAGGTTAAATTTTTAATTTGCTTTTCAATCACAGGTTTAACCAACTTACCATATTTTTGGTCAAGTATAGAGTTAATACTGTCAATAATTTTTTTAGTAGAATATGGGACATCTTCATCATATTCTAATCTAAAATTACTACCTGTAAGAGTTATGCCTAATTCATTATGATGATGGTCTAAGTTGTCTATTATATCAGCTAAATTAGGCTGTACTGCATTTACATTTCGTAATGAAGGATATTTAGTATATCTAACCCCAAGTAACTCAGATTTTTTATCTTTACTTACTTTTTCAGAAGCATCCCAAACACTACCTGAATATACATCTGTATTAGCAGCCCATTTAATATCTTGTGATTGAGGGTAAATTTTAAACTTAATTTTACCTCCACCACCTTCTAGATGACCTATTTGTTTACCAACAGGCTTAGTAAATGCAGATATAGTAAATTCTCCACCAGCTTTTTGATTATCTTCTATATGTTGCAATAAATTTTGCATCATAAGATTTACATCAAAATCACTATAAGCACCTATAACAGATACAAATTCTTGACCTCTACTATAAACTTCTTCTGGATTATATTGAATGTTATTTACTTTCTTCCATTCTTCTATAATCTCTTTAGATTGTTCATATTCTTTATTTTTTTCTATAAACCCTTCTATATTTTCAAATATATAATTATTCCAACCTGCTAAAAATTGGTCTTTTGTTTGTTTATATGTAGTACCATTCCAACTATCAAAAAAATATTCACCTTCTTTAATATAAAATCTACCTTGTTCTGGTATATAAAAATCATTTAAAGGATTATCTTTATCTAAATTTTTTCTTAATTTAACATTATCCAAATCAACATCTGTAACATTTTTAGCTAAATTACTAATATGATTACTTGCTTCAGCATAAGTTTTGAATTGTTGATTATCTGGTGTAGTATAAATTACTTCATAACCAGGTAATATAAGTTTAGAATTACTATAAGCTAATAAATCAGCAATATCACCTAATGTCATGTTATCAGGCAGTTTATCAATCTCTACCTCTCTTTGACCTAAAAGCTGTTTCATAAAAGCTTTTATTTCTTTAAGAAGCCTTTTAAGTAAAGATATTAATTTACCATCTTTAACTTTATCAAGTTTTTCAGCAGTCATTAAACCTAATAATTCTACAATAGCTTCTTCTTGTTGTTCTTCTAAGGTGTATTTATCATTTAATTCTAAGTAGTCTCTAATTTCTTGTTCAGAATTGAAAATTTTTCTTTCATTAGGATTATTATTATCGTGTATATAACCAGTTTTTGTATTTTTATTATAGTATAAAACAGTATCTTTTTTAATAATACTCATATATGGTATTTCTTTTTTAAAAACATAATCCCTCTTAATCCTATCAAATACTTCTTTACCTTTACCATATTCAAGTTCTTTGAGTAGGTTTTGATATAGTTGTGATTCTTCTCTAGTGTACTCTTTATCTAAAGATTGTTTTTGTTTTTCATACTCTTCTTTAGTTATTTTTTTGTTTCTAAACTGTTTAGATAACTCTATTCTTTTATTAGTTTTTTCAATTTGAGAAGTAATATGATAATTTAAACTGCTTTTTTCACCATATTTAATAGCTCTAATAATAGCATGCCCCAGTATCTCATGTATAGGAGTATCTAAAGTAGCATAAGCTAAATTAACTACAGCAATATTGTTTTCTAATTTACCTTTATATTCTTTAGTTCTATCAGATTCAAATCTTACAGGAATACCTATTCTATCAGACATTCTTGCAGCCAAATCTCTAATAGTTTTTTCAGAAGCTACAAATTCTTCTATTTCTCTACCTTGTTGTAGTTGATATAGAACATTTGATCGATTACCGTCAACCCAACTTTTAAATCCTTCTACACTACCATTAGGATTTTGTGAAAGATATTGAGAATATAATTGTTGAGCCTGTTGTTTTTGTTGTGGGGTTAGTTGAGAATTAATTTTAATATTGTTTTCTAAATACCCTTCTTGTTTTAATAAATTTTCTCTAATACCATACTCTAAATTACTTAACTCAATTACATA
>DUUN01000500.1 GCA_012841535.1 Gallicola sp.
ACCCGTGAACTTTCTCGCGAAGATATTCAGCAAATTGCGAACACATACCATAATTGGCGAAATCCCGATGGCAACTATGAAGATGTTCCCGGTTTTTGCGCTTCCGTGTCCATAGAGAAAGTAAGAGAGCTCGATTATGTGCTTACGCCCGGCAGATATGTTGGGTTGCCCGACAACGAAGACGATTTCGATTTCAACGAACGTTTTACCGCCCTGAAAGCCGAGCTGGAAGAGCAGCTGAAAGAAGAAGCACGGTTGAACGAAATCATTCTTGAGAATTTATCAAAAATCAAATTGATGGATGAAAAGTAAAATAAAGGCAGCATTATTTTACTTTGAGTGCTAAAAGTAAAATAACGATATTTATATTTTTTGAGTCTTAGCTCAAAGCATTTGATAATGACCAACAAGCAAAATAACGATAAATCATTTGGGTCAACCTTTTAAAAGATTAATATTAATGAGTGAGTGGAAAGAATATAAATTAGGTGAAATTGCCGTATTAAATTATGGAAAAGCATTAGCAGAAAATAAAAGAATTTCTGGTAATGTACCTGTTTATAGTTCCGCAGGAATTACAGGTTGGCATAACGAACCATTAGTGAACTCTGAAGGCTTAATTATTGGCAGAAAAGGTACGATAGGGAAAGTATATTATTCAAATACCCCATTTTTTTGCATTGATACAGCATATTATATTCTGCCAAATGAAAAGATATATGATCTAAAATTTTTGTTTTATAAATTAAAAACGGTTGGATTCGAAGATTTAAATGAAGATAGTGCTGTCCCTGGTTTAAACAGGGAAACAGCATATAATCAGGAAGTTTTACTGCCTCAATTACCAGAACAAAAAGCCATTGCCTCCGTTCTTTCCAGCCTCGATAATAAAATAGACCTGCTTCACCGCCAAAACGCCACGCTCGAAAAAATGGCCGAAACACTTTTCAGGCAGTGGTTTATTGAGGAAGCAAAAGAGGAGTGGGAAGAAGGAACTTTTGAAAAATGGATACTTGAAACAGTCGGTGGAGATTGGGGAAAAGAATCAATAGAAGGTGAATTCACTAAAGCTGTTTATTGTCTTAGAGGAACAGATATAGCCGATTTGAATAATGGATTACCAAATAAGACGCCAATTCGATTCATCAAAGAAAAAAAATTTCAATCGATTTGCCCAAATGAAGGTGATTTGATAATTGAAGTTTCAGGAGGTACTGAGAACCAGTCAACAGGCAGAATTTGTTATATAAATAATCAAGTTAAAGCTTTGTTCGACTATCCTTTGGTATTTTCGAATTTTTGTAGGATGATAAGAATAAAGAAACAGGAATTTTCTTTTTTTGTTTACTGTTATATTCAATATCTTTATAATCAAGATGAATTTTTTAATCTTGAAAACGGAAGTTCAGGTATAAAAAATCTTGATTATAAGACTTTATTATTTGATTTAAAGTATATAATGCCAGATGAAAATTCTGTCATTAAATTTCACAATCAGGCAAAATCTCTATTTCAGAAAGTGAATCAAAATAAAATTCAAATCCGCACCCTCACTACTTTGCGCGATACACTGTTGCCTAAGCTGATGATTGGGGAAATAAGAGTAAATAATGACTTTGAATAATGAATAATAAAATTTCTCCAAAATATCATATGGAGCTGGTCAAGAAGGTTGTAGAGGCAATTTGGACAGAATATGAGACATATATAAATGTGTTGTTTTATATTCAAAAATGGCATTATTTCGATGAGGAAGAAAATCAAAACTTCTTTATTTATTATAAAAAAGATAAAGGTGTAATTGATTTAGAAGAAACATTGCATAATATTGATGTGGATATTCTATTGAAAATTGCAATTGATATGGGAGTTGAAACCCCTGATTTTATACCATCTATTCCCACTTTTAAAAATGTTATAAAAGAAGAATATTCCAATGCTGCAGCAACTTTTGATAAAGCTTTCAAACAAATTGAATCGGATCCCGATATCGCTATTGGATTGGCTAATTCAGCGTTAGAAAGTATAATTAAAGAGATCTTAAAAGATGAAAGGATTCAGACGAAATTCAATAATGGTGATACATTATATAGATTAACTCAAAATATTCTTAAGGAATTTAAATTATTTCCTAATTCTGAAATTCCTGAAGAAATAAATCAAATAGGTAGTGGATTGCTTAATGTATGTCAAGGAATTGAAAAAATAAGAAGCCAAAAGACAAAGCTACATGGAAAAATGGATGAGGATTATGTGGTTGACGATTCTTTATATGCATATTTTATTATAAACAGTGTTGCTACTATTGGATTATTTCTTCAATCATATTATAAGAAAAAATTTCCAGTCAACGAGGATAAAAATATCTTTAACTCAGAACCCGACGACGGCTTACCATTTTGATATAATCTTCTGTCATACAAATTATTAAACCATTGAAGAATGACACGCATTACCGAAAATAGCATTGAAGAATTTGCTATCGAGTTATTGGAAAAACTTGGTTACGAATCGGTTTATGGTCCAGATATTGCCCCTGACGGCGAGACACCCGAACGGGAAAGCTACGAACAG
>DUUN01000787.1 GCA_012841535.1 Gallicola sp.
AATAAACTCATTAGGTTGTCAAAATATAAATTAATTACTAGACCGACTATGAGTACAAAAATTAAAACTATTTCAATATAATAATTATGCATAAAGGATTTAATGCTTCTTTTCAACTAAAACACCACTTTCATAAGATTTTTTTCAAAAAAGACAAGTCAAAGACTTGTCAATAGTATATCATAAGATTGTGTTTGCATATAAAACATTTTTAAAGGTCTTACTAAGATTAGTTTTATGCCTTTATTTTCCTTTGCCCAATCTCTTATCTTTAATTTTTCGAACTTCAGATCGAATTTTATCGATAGATACAAGTTCATCATTTCTTTTAACATATAGATATTGAAATGCGTTTACTCTACGATCTCTTCCCATCATTTTGCCGGCCACTTCGTGCATTGACTCAACTTTATTATTGTAATCCAAATGCCCTCTGTCGTTTATAAGAATACCAGTTAATCCATTTTTATGATAAAACTTTTCACCAATATTTAAAAATCCGCTATCAACCATTTCTTTGACAGTAACTCTAGTTGGTTTAATATCATAAACCGCTTTTTCTATGTCTCCAATGGTTGGCTTAACCGATTTCAATCTTTCTTCTCCGTATTTAACATATTTTTCATCTAACTCAATCATCACATAATTTCGACCCATCTTTTTAGCGACAACTCCAGTAGTCATAGTTCCACCAAATGGATCGAGTACCAGATCATCAACTTTTGTAAATAAGGCTAAAACTCTATACAACAATGCTTCTGGTTTTTGAGTGTTGTGAAGCTTGTTACCATGACTATCTTTAAGTCTTTCGTTCCCACTGCAAACAGGAAATGTCCATATAGAACCCATTTGTTTGCCCCCGTTAAGTTCTTTACCTGTTTTATAATTAAATGTTATTCGACTTTGTTTACTTTTAGAAGCAATAATCATGGTTTCATGACTATTGTTTAGTCTTGTTCCTCCAAAATTAGGAGTTGGATTTGATTTTTGCCAAATAACATCGTTGATAACCCAAAAACCTAAATCTCTTAAAATTGTTCCTATTTCAAATACAGATTGCATTCCGGAAATAACGCATATCGCTCCATCCTTCTTAAGTAATCTTCTAACTTGACTTAACCATTCAATTGTAAATGTTTTATAGGCGTCCATAGATTCAAACTTATCCCATTCATCATCTACACCATCAAACTCAGTTCCTTCAACTCTGTAAAGTTTTTTTCCTTCTTCTAACTGCATAAAATATGGTGGATCAGCAAAACAAAAATCAATGCTTTCGTCAGGCATTTTTTTCATGTTTTCGACTGTTTCTCCTCTTATAATTGTATTAATAAAGCTTTCCAATGTTTCCTCCCTAATGTTTCACATCTATAATTTCTTTTTTCTCTTTAGATCTCTAGCAATTCCTGCTCTTTCTAAATTATACTCCGTTGGAAAAATTTCTGCTCTCAAAATTTTATAAATTTCTTCATTTGAGTTTAGTTTGTCCCATAGGTTTTTAGGTAACTTGACCAATTCTTCATAAATTTCTTCACTGGTATCAAAATCAGGAATATCTATGATTTCTTCGTTGTTTCCATCTCTAATCGTTTGTAAATGATTAATTAGTTCTTCCCATACATACGGTATATTCAAGTAATCAAATAATTGATTGCCGTAAAATAATTTTAAGTTTTTATCACTGTGATCACTGATCTCTCTTGAATAATATCTTTCGTTTTTTGAAAGTGAGCTGTCTATAAACCACATTATTCCATGAATTTTAATATTAGGATATTTTTCTTTTATTCTCTCATATTTTTTTATAAAATTCCTGAATTGCCCTTCTTTTTTTGTACTATCATGATCATCTCTAACTTTTTGTTCAATAAAATACAACTCATTATTTTTAATAAAAATCTGATCTACTAATAATCTTTTTCTTTTCTCATCATATCCTAAATCTTTACTTAAATTATCATAATTGCATAAAGAAAAGTATTCTGTTACCAAGTATTCTAAAAAATCTCCAAATTTAATTTCTCTGCTTTGTGTTACATTCTGTAATAATTTACTTCGCCCATTTGATAATCTAAATAAGCCACAATATCTATGGGGTTCCTTAATAATTTTTAATAACAAACTATAATTTTCTTCTCCATCAGAATAAATTACTTTGTTTAATAATTTTTTAAAATCTTCATATTTCATTATTGTGTTTTCATGCATCTTTTCGTCTCCATCAATTTCTTTTTTTCATTTTTACTATCTTAATTATAACATATATGATAATAATTATCTATATAGTAATTTGCTCCTATGCATGAATTAAATTGGATATAAAATGATAT
>DUUN01000597.1 GCA_012841535.1 Gallicola sp.
AATAGGATAAATTTTTTTGTAATGTATTTATGAAATTTGCCAACATCAATTTTGAACCAAAAGCAAAAAACTCTCTAAATGAAATAAAACTAAAAACAAAAGAAGGTCTCCATTTATTAAACAACCAATAAAAGGCTGATAAGAGTAATTTGTTTATTAGTGAATAAAATACCAGACTCCAAACCCCAAAACCCATATAAGCTAATAAAATGCCAATAATTCCAGATAATGCACCCGCAATGATTGATATTAATGCTTGTAATTTAAAATTTAATTGTTTGGTTAAGATCGTTGTTTGAATGAGACTAAATGCCTCAATTACAATCACTATTCCAAGAACTTTTAAAAGTGAATTTAATTCAGGTTCATTATAAAAAAAGGAAATATATTCTGATGAAAAAAATAAGATCAGATAGAGAAAAATGCTAATCGCAACATTAAAAAAAAACACAGTTGAATAATCAGTCTGGTTACAATCGGTTTTTCTGATTAAAGCAGTCTTAAAACCACTATCAACAAAAACAGATAGCAGCGTTATAAACACAGTAATCATACCAATTAAGCCAAATTCTTCAGGAGAAAGTAACCTGGCAAGGATAATCCCGACTATAAAACTTATTCCATAAACTCCAATATTATTTAGAATTGACCAAATTAGTCCCCCGGTTGCCTTCTTAGTGAGTGATGACATTATGATAATTTAATTGATAATCAATCAAAGATTCTGTTATGTCAACTAGTGAATATTGAGGTTTCCATTGTGTAAAATTCGTAAATTTCTGCGAATCCATACCTAAACTCCAACCACTATCTTGATTTACGACATGCATTCTCGCGTTCATATTCAATCGGGTATTTGCTATATTGAGGATTGTCGTAGCTATATCTACCAAATTCATTATTATTCCAGCACCCAAATTATAACAGTCAGACCATTCTACTGAAGGTTTATCCATTAATGCGATAATTGCATTTACGGCATCTCTAACATCCATGAATTCTAACTGTTGTGTACCTCCTAAAATAGTGATATCTTTTTTTGATAGAATTTGATTCACAAGTTTAGATGGCAGATCCTGAATAACTGCTCCGGGTTGACCTCCAGACAGGGCAGCAAGACGTAATGATGTAGTCCTTATATGAGGATTAAATTTAGTCATTGATTTTAATAATAACTCTGTAGCATATTTAGCTTGAGCATAAGGAATGTGAGGTGCTGGTGGTGTAGTTTCTTTCCATAATGGAGGTGTTTCTTGTCCGTAAACACTTTGTGAAGACACATTGATTATTGCCGGTACATGATTGGTAACTGCTCTAACAAAAAGATCGTTTGTAAATTTTAAACTATCAGCAATTTGAATATTTGATCCATGAGGGCGGGTGAAACCATGGTGGAGAAGAATATCAACATTTCCTAATTGAACCCTTCCGGAAGATAAGTCATCATTATCGATTAAGGTTTCAACTTTTCCCTGATAAAGATTGATTAATTTCCTTTTGTCATTTCCATATGCCCAAATTTCATAAGAATCTAACTCGATTAATTTATTAATTAAATTCTGCCCTAAATAGCCACTAGCTCCTGTGACCATAATAGTTTTTCGTGTTTTAACCTCTCCATTGTTTAAATGTTTAAAGAGTTTAAGCACTTCTTTATTACGCTCAATAGGAATAGATCTATCAGCTGTTTGTCTGATCCCAAATCTATTATAATTAAAACGAAGTTGATTATTACCTTTGTCAATTCCTAACCACTCTTTTACACATGATTCTACTTCATTGAAGCCCATCAATGCTCGCAATCCTGTAATTCCCGTAAACCGGGGATTCATTTCGAAGAGTTTCAGACCGTTTTCTGTTAGTCTTCCCTGAATATTAAGTGGTCCTCTTAATCCCATTTTTAAGAAAACAGGAGTTAATTTATCAATTACACTCCATATATATTCGTTTTCATATGGGACAATTTCAATTGGGACACCATTGTTTAATTTGTTGTATGAAAACATGCGCCCCAACAATTTCCCTTCTGGAGAATATACAACTTGTATAGAAACTTCAGAAACTTGGGGATTAATATTTTTATTAATTTGCCCCATGTAATATTCATAATTGGGATCATCTTTTTTAGGAATTGCTAATTCTTGTATGATATGGTCTTCTGTGATTTTATTGACATCTTCTTTACTGCGAATTATTTCAACTCCTCTTGAAGCAAACCCACCTCGGGGCTTAGCTATGAATGGAAATATAACTTTCCCGGCTTCAATATCATCGATAAGTGTTTCTTTGTTGTAACTTTTTACAAATACATCAACAATCTCATTTAGTTCAAGACTCATTCTTTCCTTATCTCTGCATATGCTAATAAGTTCTTCATCTGCATACATAGCTTTAATGCCGGCTTTCTCGAATTTATGCGCATTCTGAGCATATATTAGAGCTTCATCATCTAATCCGGGAATCACAAGATCGATATTATGTTTTTTACATATTTCAATCAGGTTATCAACATAACCTTCAGCATATATACTTTTTGTATAGTCATATGTATCACATTCATAAGCTCCATAAGCAAATGGATTAGTTCCTAGCCCAACTGTTTTTAATGGTAATCTGGATAGTCTTAAGGAGCTTATTACTGATTGCCCAACTCCACTACCAATGCACGAAATTCCGATTGTGTAAGTTTTTGTATTCATTTATTTTGATTTTAATATTCTACATATATTAATAGCTGTTTCAATTTCCAGGTCCGGATATATCGGCAAACAAATTACCTTATCAGCCATTTTTTCAGCAACGGGTAAGTTATCGGGTTTTGCTGAATCAAGCCCTTTGTACATCGAGAATTCACTGATTAGCGGATAAAAGTAACGACGACCAAATATTTTATTTTGTTTAAGCTTATCATATAATTGATCTCGGTTTAAACCATATTCCCTCTCATTAACGAAAATAGGAAAATATGCATAATTTGACTCTGTTTCATATGGCTCAGCTAGAACTGTTATTCCTTTAACGTCTAACAGCCCCTGTCGATAATAATCAGCAATGTTTTTACGTTTTGCTATATTAGTTTGATAATGCTTCAACTGTACCAGGCCTAGAGCTGCTTGCATTTCATTCATTTTTGAGTTAATGCCTGGAGCTACCACTGTTGTTTCACCTGCAAAGCCAAAGTTTTTGAGATAGTCTATTCGTCTTTTTGTTCCCTCATCGTGACATATTATAGCACCCCCCTCCATTGTATTAAATACTTTAGTCGCATGGAAACTGAGTATAGAAAGATCACCAAAATTACAAATTCCTTGTCCCAGATGTTTAACACCAAAACAGTGAGCTGCATCATATATAACTTTTAGCCCGTAAATTTCAG
>DUUN01000438.1 GCA_012841535.1 Gallicola sp.
ACTAATTTTAAAACTAAAAATCTTATTGAAAATTATCTAACTGAAGTAACATAGGTAAGTGGTAATAAATAAAAAAGCACCGGATATTGAAATTTATTATTCAATAAAATCAATAGAGGTGCTTTTTTATTAAAAAAATAATACATAGCTAAAGAAATGGATTATGACAAAAATTCAACACGCCAATTATCAAATAATATTCATATGAGAAAGAACCTAAAGGTTTTAAATTAAATGTAATAATATCGGGAAAAATAGTTGGAATGAGAAACAGAGTGTAAGTTAAACACAAAAGTTTTATCTAATAGAGTTTAAAGGTTAAATGTATATACTTATCAAAAATAATAGAAGTTGCTTTTATCAAGGGAAGATTAAAATAGATATTTAGTATAAAGCATTATTATTTTGTTATAAAAATTAGAAGTGTTAAAAATGCTAATTGATTTAAAGATGAGATAGATGTGCAAAAGATAATAGGGGTTAAAGATCTTTATAAAGTGTATAAAATGGGAGACGAATTAATATATGCTTTAAGAAAGATAAACTTAGAAATATATAAAAACGAAACGATTTCATTACTTGGGGTACCTAGCGCGAGATGGATATTTGTACCGTTAAGAAACAAATAACCTCTATTTTTAGCGCTTTGCAGCTGTCTTCTTATATCTCTTTCCATAAATTTTCCACGTTGTCCAAAGAATAATTCTCTAGCTAATGCATTATTAGCTTCACCTTTATTTAATCCGTTATTTATTTTTCTTCGAAGAGATTCATCTGTCATATAAGAAATCATAAATATACTTTTTTCTATACGGCCTATTTCTCTTAAATCTATAGCTATTTTGTTCTTTCTAGCATAAGATCCTAGTTTGCCTAAAATAAGAGAGCTAGATACCTTTCCTGTTTGTATAGAATATGCTATTCTTTTCATCTCTTCATAATTTTCTTCTATTATTTTAGTGTTTATTTTTCCACCTACCATATCTGCTAAATTAGTATATTCAGAAGGATGTTTTATAGAAAATAGTCTTGATTTTTTTATATTTCTAATACGTGGTTCAAATTTAAATCCTAGCAAGTAACTCATCCCAAACACTTGATCAGTATATCCGTTTGTATCAGTAAAATGCTCCTCAATTTCTAAATCAGTTTCATGATATAAAAGACCATCTAATGTATGTGTAGCATCCCTTGTGTTTGTTGCAACAACTTCAATACGATGTGCTGTATTTCTATCGTTAACAGCTCTAATCATGGTAGCACCTTTTTCTAGACTCCTGTAATGAGGATTTATATCTGATTCTATAGAGGATACTCCTACGGGAACACGCATGCCATCTGAAGAACTAGTTTTCTCCTTACCCCAAAAATTAGCAATTGGAAATTTTAATTGATAGTTTACTAGAGTAGATTGTGCCATTTTTTCAAGTCCTATATTCATGCCTATTCCAAGTAATGTAGCAAATACTATTTGTTTTTCATCTTCATTAGGAGGCTTATTAGTTGAATCATGTGTAAATTCTTGAGAGAAGTTAGTCCAACTATCTACTTCAATCAATAAATCACTTAGTTTGATTTTAGGAATTAGTGAATATATTTGCTTCCTATATATTTCAGCTTCTTTAGGTGTAGATTTTTCAAGTCTTCCAATAGTCGTATTGTTTAGAGACAATTGATGTTTGGCGTAAAAATTCAAATAATTATCTAAAATGGATTCTCTACTTTTTATGTATTCATCATAATTTTTGGGAATAGTCAAAGAACCATAACAATCATTGCTATTTATTAGATAATCATCTATATTTCTATGTGTTAAACTCCCCTCTACTGAAATATTACCTGAACGAATACCGTTTTTTAATTCTGTAAATGCTACTAGTTCAAAAAAAGACCTATCTATTTTATCAGCTTCTGGTCTAACAAGCCCTTCCCATTTCTTACTAACAAAATCCGTTGAAACATCAGCTAATAATTTTCTTTTTCCTTTATTATTTAACTCTTGTAGAACATTTAGTGCATCAAGAGTGGGTTGAGAGGAAATTGTTGATTTAAAAGTCAGCACATTTAATAACATAGGTGTGTATTTTCTAATAATTGAAACATAATTATATAGCTTTGTATTTGCTAATCTTCCCTTTTCTTTTAATTTTTCCTGAGAATCGTGAATTCCTTTTCGCTTTATAGAAGCAATAATTCTATCATTTATTTCTACTAGTTGATCTATTAGATATTGATGGTGGTTAACTAGAAATGCAATTAAAATAGAAAATTTTTTATTAAATTTGAATCTAGAAAAATCATATGCATCATAATTTTCTCCAAGTCTAGCTAGCTGTAAAAATATATTACGATGAATTTTGGAAACATCTACGACTTCAAGTCCTAGTGAATTAATGACTTCCACTTTCTTGCATATTTCTAAAAAACTATCTGGCGTAGCTTTGCCAGGGATATCTTTTAACCAGGCTAATTTAGTCTTTTTAAAATCTTCGGAAAATATCAATAATTGTTCCAACTGAAATATCTGTTTATCTGTTATTCTTTTTAGCAATGTTTCAAATATGAGTTTTTCTGCACTTTCACGACAATTTCCAATGGTATCTTCCAATGTTGAAATAGATGGAAATATAACTTTGTTAAACACTAAGTATTCTAAGGTTTTTTTCATAAGAAAAGTGGAATCATCATTAGTTAAAGCTAAATTGTACAAATATTCTTTTAGTTTTTCTTTGGTGTTTAGGTCACTAAATCGCTTGTATTTAAATATCTCTAATATCTCATTAAAATGTATAGCTCTAGTCTTACGGTTATTATATTCAAATATATTTATAGGCGCAATCTTCAGTTGACTACTAATAAAATTAAGTAATCTGTTAGCATTATTATTCCAGTTACTTAAAGAACAACCAGGATATCTAGCTAAACATAATTGTAAAGCGAATCCAAATCTATTAATATCTCCTCTATCTTGTTTTATAATATCTATATCATATTCTGAAAAACTAAAGTAAGCCTGAAAATCTTCTTCTGATAAATGATCTGTAGATAAAAGCTGATCTCGCTGAGATTTTGTTAAAATAGTTTTTAAGGGCATATTTTAGTTTCTCTTTTATTGATATATCTGTATAATGTTGATTTGCTAATTTTAGCAGCTTCTAGAATTTGTGGTATAGTGTATTCTTTACTATCATACATTTTCAAAGCCATATTAATAGTTGAGGAATTCTTCTTTGGTCTACCGCCAAGTCTTCCTCTTGCCCTAGCTGCTTTTAGTCCTGCATTAGTTCGTTCTATTATAATATCTCTTTCAAGTTCAGCTAAACTGGCCATAACTCTAAAGAAGAACTTTCCCATTGATGTAGAGGTATCTAGATTGTCCTGAAGGGATACAAAATTTACTCCTAGCTCTTCGAATTTTTCCGAAAGTTCTATTAAATGTTTTGTAGATCTAGAAATTCTATCTAATTTATAAATAACAACTGAATCACCTTTTCTTAACAGTTTTTCCATTTCTTTTAATTCTGGTCTTTCTTTGTTAGCTCCAGTTACTTTTTCTTTAAATATTCTATCTACTTCATATTTTTCTAAAGCATCTATTTGTAGATTTAGGTTCTGATCTTCTGTACTTACCCTTGCATATCCAAATATCATAAATACCTCCATGATTTTTATTTTAATAGTATCATAACTTAATTCCTTACACAAAAAAGAAACTATGATATTTGTACGAGTTTAAGCACCATGAAAGCATAAAAATAGGACCTTTTAGTTAATTGCTAAAAAGTCCTATAATCGTCCGTTTTTGATACTGTTATTTTTATATTTTATCATACATGTTTTTTATGAAAATCTTTCCAATATTTCCTTAACGGTACAAATACCCCTCTCGCGCTCGGTACCCCTATAGTGAAATTAAGGCTCTAGCAAGTGGTAATCCTCTTGTAAAAGAAAAGCTAGACTTAGATACTGAAATTAATAAGTTATCTATGATAAAGGCTGAATATATCAAGGATAGAAATGCTTTGCAGGAAAAAGCTGTTCGAACATTGCCTAACATGATAACAGGACTTAAAAATCATATAGACGATTTAAAAACAGATGTGGAATATACTAAATTAAATCCTGATGATGATTTTAAAATGACTATTAACGGAGTAGATTATGATGATAAAAAGCTTGTAGTTGAAAAATTAAGCGAGGTTATAAGTCTAAGGAACATTAAGGGTAAAACACCTATTGAGGTAGGAAAATATCGAGGTTTTAGGCTGTCTATATCATATAGCTATGAGATGTATCAATTTTCGGCTCACTTAGTTAATAAATGTGAGTACGAAGTGCAGTTAGGTAATGATATGTATGGTAATTTAACCAGGATAAATAATAAGATAAATTCTATTCCAGAAGAACTGGAGAGATATACTAACAACTTAATTTCTAAAGAATGAGAGTTAAAGTCTGCTGAAGAATTATTAAAAGAAGATTTTCCACAGGAAATACTTTTACAGGAAAAGGTCAAGCGACTAGAAGAAGTTAATAAAATTTTATCTTCAGATAAAGAATTAGATAATAGAATAAAGGATAAAAAGAAAGAAAAATCAAAAGGGATATATTTATAGGGTTGTATGATTATAGAATCGATTTCTAGAAAATTATACTGTAGAAAAAGTATAGGTAAGCTATTTGGGACTGATTCATTTAAAAGAGACTTAAATAAAAAAACAAGCTTAAAACAAAGGTCTCTGAAACAATTTATGTATAAAGCGACAAAAAAGAACTGAATTTACAGAAAAGAGTTTGTACAACCAATTATCTTGTTATAGAAAAATCTAATTTACAGAAAAGATTCCACACAGCCAATAAAATAATCATTTGCTTCTTTTAAAGTGTCTATAATATTTAAACTTTGTGGACAAATTGATTCACATTGCCTACATTCTACACAAAGGGATGCGTCCTTATTTTCTTCAACTAAGGAAATATATTCTTTTTTGTATCTATCTTTTTTATCATAGATTATTGCATTATTATATTTTGAGAAAATAGATGGAATTTGAACTCCTTCAGGACAAGGAAGACAATATTCACAAGCAGTACAGGCTATTTTTGTCTTACTATTAAAAAATTCCTTAACCTTATTAATAGTTTCCAATTCTTTTAAATCTAAGGAGTTAGGTTCTGATTTACTTGCAATTTCAATATTTTCTTTTACTTGATCCAAGTTTGACATTCCACTTAAAGCTAAGGAAACTTCATTAAAATTATAAACCCATTTCAAAGCCCATTGTGCCATTGAATATTCTTTATCTAAATTTTTAAAATAATCTTTAACTTCCTTTGGCCCATTGGCAAGAAAACCACCTTTAACAGGCTCCATAACTACAACTGACAAACCCTTACTTTTTGCATAGCGTAAACCCTCAACTCCAGCTTGGTAATTTTCATCCATATAATTTAGTTGGATTTGACAAAAGTCCCAGCTATAAGAATCTACAACTTCTTTAAATAATTCAAGATTATCATGGAAGGAAAAACCTACATACTTCATTCTTCCACTTTTACGCTCTTTATCGAAAAAATCGAAAATATTATTTTCAACCATTTTTCTATAGGAATTTTCTCCTAAAGAATGGGCTAAGTAAAAATCAATATATTTGGTTTGTAATTTTTCTAATTGTTCTTCAAAAATATTTTCATAATCACTATATTCCTTACAAAGCCATAAGGGCATTTTAGTAGCCAAGTACAATTTATCCCTGCCTAGCTTTTTTATGGCTTCTCCCATAAAAACTTCACTTTGACCATCATGGTAGGTATAGGCTGTGTCAAAATAATTTATACCGGAATCAAAAGCGTATTTAAGCATTTCAAAGCTTTTTTCCTTATTAATACTTCCGTTGTCATTTGAATCATACAATGGAAATCTCATACAACCAAAGCCTAATATAGATATATTAATATTTTCATTAATAAATTTTCTGTATTTCACTTTAAACATCTCCTTTATAACTTTATTAAATTATAACATTAAATAAGAAAAAGGGAGATAAGGTTTTCATATTGTAAAATTAATCGTTTTAATTTATAATAAGTTAGAAGGGTAGTTTCGTTTTTTATCAAATATTTACTATTCTAAGGAGGAATTAAATGAGTGCAAAGAAAACACCGTTATATGATCGTCATATAGCAGCAGGTGGAAATGTAGTAGATTATGCAGGTTGGATGTTACCTGTAGATTATGTAGGACTTAAAGAAGAGCATAAGGCAGTAAGAGAAAATGTTGGTTTATTTGATGTTTCTCACATGGGAGAATTTGATGTTAAGGGTAAGGAAGCATTAAAATTCTTAAACTATGTTTGCTCTAATGATTTTTCAAAAGCAGCAGATGGACAAATTGTATATACAATGCTATGTAATGAAAATGGTGGTATTATAGATGATTTACTAGTATATAAGTATAACAATGAACATTTCTTAATGGTTCCTAATGCAGCAAATACTGAAAAGGATTACAATCATTTAATAAAATACGTTAAGGATTATGATGTAGAATTTAACAACTTATCTGACAACGTAGGAGAAGTAGCAATTCAAGGTCCAAATTCACAAAAAGTACTTCAAAAATTAGTAGATTTTGATTTAGACCAAATAAAATATTATCATTTTGTAGATGATATTGATTACAAAGGGTATAAATTATTAATATCTAGAACAGGTTATACTGGTGAAGATGGATTTGAAGTTTATACAAGTCCAGAAGGAATACAACAAGTTTGGGATGACTTACTTGAAATTGGTAAGGAATTCGAATTACAATTATGTGGACTTGGCTGTAGAGATACTTTAAGATTTGAAGCTTCAATGCCATTATACGGCAATGAAATGGGAGATGATATTTCTCCATTAGAAGCAGGATTAAAATTTGCTGTTAAATTTGATAAAGATGATTTTATTGGCAAAGCAGCTTTAGAAAAAGAATTAGCTGAAGGACCAAAGAGAAAAATTATTGGACTTGAAATGGAAGATAAAAGAATTCCAAGACATGGATATGAAATTCAAAAGGATGGAAAAACTATTGGTGTAATTACAACAGGTTATTTATCTCCAACTTTGAATAGACGTCTAGCAAATGTTTTAATTGATATTGACGAAGCAGTAATTGGAAACGAAGTAGATGTAATTATAAGAAATAAAGTTTCCAAAGCTAAAATTATTAGCAAAAAATTCATGAAATAATTAATTATTATTAAAAATTAAAAATAAATTTTAGGAGGATTAAAATGAACGTAGAAAAAGGATTATTGTATACAAAAGACCATGAGTGGGTAAAAGTAGATGGAAATACTGCTTATATAGGAATAGCAGATTTTGCACAATCAAATTTAGGTGATATCGTTTATGTTGAATTACCAGAAGAAGATGATGAAGTTTCAGCAAAAGATTCAATAGCATCTGTTGAGTCTGTTAAAGCAGCAGCTGAAGTATTCAGCCCAGTTGATGGAACAGTAGTAGAAATAAACGAAGATTTAGATGATGATCCAGGTCTACTAAATAAAGCTCCTTATGAACATTGGATTGCAAAAGTAGAATTATCAGACAAATCTCAATTAGATGAATTAATGAACGATGCTGAATATACTGAGTTTTTAAAGGAGGCATAATTAATGTCTAAATATCCATATATTCCTCATACTGATGAGGAAATTAAGGAGATGTTGGATGTAGTTGGAGTTAGTTCTCTTGAAGATTTATTTTCAGATATTCCTGAAGAAATGAAAATGAAGGGAGAACTGGATTTACCTGCTTCTAAATCAGAAGGTGAAGTATTTGGTTATTTAAGCAAGTTAGCAAAGAAAAATAAAACCACTAGTGATTTAGCTTGTTTTATGGGTGGAGGAGCTTATGATCATTATATTCCTTCTGTTGTTAGCCATATTACAGGTAGATCAGAATTCTATACTGCATACACTCCTTACCAGCCAGAAGTAAGTCAAGGTACTTTACAATATATATTTGAATATCAAACTTTAATGGCTAATCTAACAGGAATGGACTATGCTAATGCTTCATTATATGATGGTCAATCCGCTGTAGCTGAAGCTGCTATAATGACTGCACAAATGTCAAAGAAAAACAAAATAGCAATTTCAGAAACTGCAGACCCTCAAGCAATTACAGTTCTAAGAACTTACACTCATGCTAGAGGAATGGAATTGGTTATTATACCTAGAGATGGTATGGTTACAAGTTTAGAAAAAGCTAAAGAAATTGTAGACGAAACAGTAGGAACTGTAATTATTCAAAGTCCTAACTTCTACGGTTATATTGAAGATATGGCTCCTTTTGTTGAATTAGCACATTCTCAAAAGAAAAGATATATTATTCAATCAACAGACCCAACTTCATTACCAATAATGAAAAAACCTGGAGAACTAGGTGTTGATGTTGTTGTTGGTGACGGTCAAGCTTTTGGTATACCATTACAATTTGGTGGTCCTTACCTAGGAATATTAGCATTTAATAAACCTTTCATAAGAAAGATTCCTGGAAGAATTGTTGGACAAACTGAAGATATGGATGGAAAAAGATCTTGGGTATTAACTCTTTCAGCAAGAGAGCAACATATTAAGAGAGAAAGAGCTACTTCAAATATATGTTCAAATCAAGGATTAAATGTATTAGCAGCAACTGTATACATGTCATCACTTGGTAAAAAAGGTATGAAGGAAGTTTCATATCAATGTATTGCTAAGTCCCATTATCTATTTGAAAAATTAAGTGGTTTAGATAAAGTTAAAGTATTAACTGATAGACCTTTCTTTAAAGAATTTACAATAGGTTTTGACAAAGATGCTGACGAAGTACTTGCTAAGCTAGAAGAAAATGGTATCTTAGGTGGAATTAGTCTAAGTAGAATTGATGAAAGCCTAGGAAACGGATTAATTATAGCAGTAACAGAAAAACGTACTAAAGAAGAAATGGATACATTTGTTAAAACTTTAGAGGAGGTATTATAATGGCTTACGATAAATTAATATTTGAATTATCTAAACCTGGAAAAACTGGATATAGACTACCTTCTTTAGATGTTGAAGGCAAAGATTTAAGTGAATATATTCCTGAAGAATTATTAGCAACAGAAGAATTGGATTTTCCAGAAGTTAGTGAAGTAGATGTAATAAGACATTTTACTAATTTATCTATGAAAAACTATGGACTAGATAGAGGATTTTATCCATTAGGCTCATGTACTATGAAATACAATCCTAAAATCAACGAAGATGTTGCATCATTAGAAGGATTCACTAATCTTCATCCTTATCAAAAAGATGAAGATGTTCAAGGAACACTTGAAGCATTGTATAATGTTGGAGAAGCTTTGTCAGAAATATCTGGAATGGATTTTATGACATTACAACCAGCAGCAGGTGCACATGGAGAAATAACAGGTGTTATGCTTATTAAGGCATACCATGAACATAATGGACAAAATCAAAGAAATAAAATAATAGTTCCAGATGCTGCACATGGTACTAACCCAGCAACTGCAGCTATGGCTGGATATGAAATAATAGAAATTAAATCTAAACCAAATGGAATGGTTGACATAGACGCTTTAAAGGCTGTAGTAGGAGACGATACAGCAGGATTAATGCTTACAAATCCAAATACTTTAGGTATTTATGATGAAAATATAAAGGATATAACTAGTATAATTCATGATGCTGGTGGATTGGTTTATTATGATGGTGCTAATATGAATGCTATATTAGGACACAGTAGACCAGGAGATATGGGATTTGACATTGTACATTACAATGTTCATAAAACATTCTCTACACCACATGGTGGCGGTGGTCCAGGAGCTGGTCCAGTAGGAGTTAAATCTTTCTTAAAACCTTTCTTACCTAAACCAGTAGTTGAGAAAAGAGATGATGGTACTTATTATTTAGACTTTGATGTACCATATACTTTAGGAAAAATGAAGGCTTTTGTTGGTCACGTTGCTATTTTATTAAGAACTTATAGTTATATTTTAACTATGGGTAAAGATGGTCTTAGAGATGCAAGTACTATGGCAGTATTAAATGCTAACTACTTGGCACAAAGCTTAAAAGAAAATTATAATTTACCATTAGACAGATTATACAAACATGAATTTGTATTAGCTGGAATTAAAGATGATACTCATACAATTACTACATTAGATGTAGCAAAGAGAATTCTAGATAAGGGCTTCCATGCTCCAACAGTGTACTTCCCATTAATAGTACCTGAAGCATTGATGATTGAACCTACAGAATCTGAACCAAAAGATACACTTGATGACTTTATAAAAGCATTAAATGAGATTGCTGAAGAAGCTAAGACAAATCCAGAACTTCTTAAAACAGCTCCTCATGATACTCCAGTTAGAAGACCAGACGAAACTAAAGCAGCAAAAGATTTAGTTTTAAGATATGAAGGAGAAATGAATGCCTAAAATAGTAGTAATCGGTGCTGGACCTGGTGGATATGAAGCAGCTATAAGAGCTGCTCAACTAGGTGCAGATGTAGTGTTAATAGAAAAAGGTAAATCTGGTGGTACTTGTTTAAATATAGGTTGTATTCCAACTAAAACTCTATGGAAAACAGCAGAACTTTATGAACAAGTAAAACATTCTTCTGAATTTGGAATAAATTTAGAAAATCCTTCAATAAATATGCCATCAGTAAAAGAGAGAAAAGATTATGTAGTTAATAGAATGAATACAGGTGTTGACTTCCTAGTTGAATCCTATCCTAATATAGAATATATTGAAGGGACTGCTAGTTTTAAAGACGATAGTACAGTTATTGTTAAAACAGCTGATGGAGAAAAAGAAGTTACTGGAGATAATTTTATTATAGCTACAGGCTCAGCTCCTCTTATACCAGGATTTGAAGGTTCAAGATTAGATAATGTAATAACTAGTACAGAATTATTAGATTTAGATTATTTACCAAAAAAATTAGTAATAATTGGTACTGGCGTAATTGGAATGGAATTTGCTAGTATATATACTTCCTTTGGTACAGAAGTAACAGTTATTGGATCAGATTTGTTAAAAGCAGCTGATGGTGAAGTAACTAAAAGAATTCAATCTATATTCAAACAAAAAGGTATGAAAATACAAAAGGGATATAGGGCTAGTAAAATAGAAAAAACAGACAATGGTTTAAAAGTTGTTGCTGAAAATAAAAAAGGAAAGGTTATTGAAGCAGAAGGAGAATTAGTATTACTTGCTATTGGTAGAATTCCTTATACTGAAGGTTTAAACCTTGAAGAAATAGGAGTAGAAACCAATAGAGGTGGAGTAGTAGTAGATTCTAATTTAAAGACAAATAAGCCTAATATTTACGCAATAGGAGACTGTATTGCAGGAAATACTCAACTTGCTCATATAGCATCAGCTCAAGGGTTAAATTTAGTTGAATATTTAATGGGTAATACACCTCATATTGTTATGGATGTAGTTCCTGCAGCAACATTTACCTTACCTGAAATAGCACAGGTTGGAAAAACAGAAGAGGAATTAAAAGAAGAAGGAATTGAATATGACAAATCTAAATTCTTATTCTCAGGAAATGGTAAAGCTGTTTCTATGGGAGAAACTGATGGATTTGTAAAAATTCTAGCTTCAAAAGACCATGAAAAGATTCTTGGAGTTCATGTTTTTGGACCTCATGCAAATGATATAGTACATTTAGGAGCTTTAGCAATGGCT
>DUUN01000546.1 GCA_012841535.1 Gallicola sp.
AAGTCTACAAACCACTTGAATTATGTGATTCATAGACTCGTATTTTAGAAAGAAAAAAGGGATATTCTCCCTATTTTCGTATTCTATAAGGTCGATACTATTGTATCAACACTGTTGTGCTAATATGGCTTTGATTACCTATTTTAATACAATTACGCACCCCTAGCAGAAATCACGCACCCCTGAATAGAACTACGCACCCCTATTTATTCAATGGCTTTTCTGGTGTTTGGTCTATTATTCTACTCCACCCACCTGGATGATCACCATAGGTAAAATTCTTTTCACTATCCATTACCTAAAACTTACGTAATTTATTAACTATTTACGCACTTTTTTATTTCGCATTATCCACGAATGTTGAGAGTCAAAAGGTTATAACAATTCAAAAAATTATCAAAAAAAGTAAAGTAAATAAAGCGTCAACATTGACAATTTTTGTTAATTTAAAAATAATATAACTTTAGTATTTTTTCAAAAAAATCTACTATTTTATTATCTATTTCTTGTTCAACAAACTCATAACCTCCAAATCTAAAAACATCATATCCTAATAACTTCATTTCTCTATCATACTTAACTAAATCTGCATATTTCTTTGGCGACGCAACTTTTTTATCATCTGAATAGTGTTGTTCCCCATCTAATTCTATTATTATTCTATGCCCTTTGATAAGCATTAAAAAATCCATTCTTTGGTTTAACAATCTACTTTGACCTTTTAATTCTTTAAATGTTTTTGGATCGTAGTGCATATAAACTTGAGGTAATAATGCTGGAAGTTCATCAGAATTGTATTTTTTGTAAATGACCTCATAGTATTTCAAAAAAAACATTCTTTAGATTTCATTATTCTCAACGGATTTTAGTAATCTTTTAAGTAATTTATCCGAATTCTTTTTTTCCCACCACGTTTTTAAATTTTTTATTGAAAGGTTAGAATTATCGATCTCTTCATCATAAACTAAACAGTATTCTTCATTATTCACAATTTTTATATTATTCTCTAGTGCATCATCTAATACTATCTCTGGTTTAGGACCAATTGATGAAAATATAATATTTTTTATTCGGTTATGCGATTGGATATCTTTAATCGTAAATATTGGATCAAAATAAATAATTTGAACAGCTTGATAATTTTGAATTTCGCTACCATTAGTTTCTTTAAGTTGAGGAAGCAAATCCTGTGTTAATTTATTATAATATTGGTTAAATTCAATTTTAAATCTGCCTTCAGTAATCCTAATTAAATCATTCTTAATTTTTATAGCTTCAATCAATTTTCTACTATGATCAGCTTTACAATAAATAATAGAAATGTCTTGTTTTCTTTCTTTATTTCTTCTATTTAATTCTTCAAATATCCAATTAAATCTGTTATGCAAGAAGGCAAATATATTAAGAAATTTTTCATCAATATTATCATATATCGCAAAATATTTCTTATCTATTTCTTCGTAATAATTGCTTTGAGATTTTTCATATAATTCATCTAAAGCTATCTGATATGCTTTATCCTTCATATTATCATCCCTTCCTTTTAACATTCATATCTTGGTATAAAATTATATTGCATAATTCATTCAATTAAAGTCGTTATCCATTTAATGTTTTTATCATTCATATGTTATTCCTTCTTATAAAAATTACAAAAATCTAAAACTGTTACTTACTTACAGATTTTACTTCCTATAAAACTTATCAAATTTACTTACTCATATAAAGAATCTACAAACTATTCATTTTTAAATATTATATCCTTCCTTTTGCTCTTAAGTATGCCAATCTTTTTTCTTCATCCTCAAACTCTTTTATATGGGATGCTACATCCTTATATAGAACTTCAAATTTTGAATCTTTTACTTGAAGATTGGTTGCAATCTTTTTCAAATTTCTCCAATTAATATTTTTGTTAATATAATCTTCAATCACTATAGTTTTTGATTTTGTGTGTTTATAAAATGATGATTCACTATATGTTTCTAGGCCTATTTCATAAGCTGTTTTCCATATAGTTTTTTTTGATTTTGTATTCACAAATTTGTCTAATAATCTATCCATATAGTTTTCTTTGAAATAGTCCAGTACCATATCAATTTTTTGATTAGCTACTCTTCTTCTTTCTTCTTTATCAGCCTTTTCAAGTTCATCTTTTTCTTTACATTCAGGACATAAAATTGTTTCATTATGACTTGTTTGTCCCCAATCATTAGATCCATTAACAACTTTTATTAATCCTTTTCCACAAGGGCAAGGCTTTGTGTACTCATCATAATCCCAACTCATAAATTCCCTCCTTATCTAATTTGTTTAATATATTTTCTTATATAATAATTTGGAACTTCTTTTGTTATTAATTTTTATCTATTTTGAAATTTGATCTGTTTGCTTTATTAATTGATACCTCTATGCTATTAATTTTCTAATATATGCCAAGCATTTTTATACATTTCAAAATCACTTCTAATAATAAAAGTTCTAACTCCACTATCCGTGCGTGGTTTACCATCTTTTCTTGGTTTAGCTGACAATTTTGAATATTTGTCTCTAATCGAATCAGCTAATATAGTGCTTGGTATAATGTAGAAATCAGGTGTTCCTAACTCGTTAAGGTGAACAAAAATATATATAATATTATCACCTTTGATAGTTTCAGGTTTTGATGTCATAATCCATTGTAAAATACCAGCTGCCGTGGTTTTCACTTGAATTGCATATTGCTTATTTGTCAATCTACTGATGGCAAGGATATCGAAATCTTGTGTGTTTGATAATGGTAAAGCTGCAGTAAAATCTCTACGTTCTAATTCTGCTGCAACAAAATACTGACCACTATAGTCTATACCATTTTTATCTTTTGTAAGAGACACTATACCACTCCTTTTTATCTAAAATCGGTCTTCCAAAAAACGAACTTACATTAAATTAAAATTTATGTTAATGTATTTTTCAATTAAGGTATCAAAACCATAGACCTTTTTCATAACACTTATAGATTCAAATTTCTCTAAATAATATTTAGTAAAAGCAAATGCGTCAAGTTCAAGTTCCTGACTTATATAGTTACTTCCTGTATTGTCCATATTTGATGTATTAATAAAAGTCGAAAGTTCAATTCTCCATCTTTTGGCACGATCATCATTAAACATATTAGCATAGAATATTTGAAATGCATGTCTATATTCATGAGCAATGGCTTTAGTACATTCTACATAATCATTCTTAAAATTTTTATTGATAGCTACATATTCTTCTTTAATATAAAGCCTGCTATCATCAATCATTTCTTCAAACTTAATATCTAATGGATCAATACCTAGTCTATCAGCAATTCTTTGGCACAGCGGTTTTAAATCCAATTTAATCAACCTCTCAAAATTATAAAAAAACTAGTAATTATTAGTTAGATTATATCACAATTCCACTATTTAAACAACAGTACATAAACAAAGCTGTTAATTACAAGTTAAAAGTTTAAATTAAATTACAAAGTTAAAAGTTTAAATTAAATTACAAAGTTAAAAGTTTAATTATTCGGAACTTTTTTATTTGTAATTTTTTATTTTTTTATGAATTTTCTAAACTCTAGTATAATGATTTCGAAAGGAGGTGCTTTTGCACCATGAAGTATGATAAGAATTCATTATCATTTAAAGAAAAAAGAAAATTCCAAATTATTTCAAATGTCGTCGA
>DUUN01000259.1 GCA_012841535.1 Gallicola sp.
AACAGAACTTTGTCCCGGTCCTTGACGGCAAATTCTCGTTTATCGGTATCATCACAAGAAAAGATATTATCCAATATTGCTATAAAAAAATGTGCGCGAAAGAAGAGCGATAGAGCAATAGTCAGTAGATTATTGCTTTTTTTACAAAAATTTTTTGCAAAATTATTAATTATCTGTAAAAATATATAAAATATGTAATAATTTTATTTAATTATTACACTTAATGTGATATAATAGTGCTGAGAAAGTGATAATGCATATGGCAAACTGAAGTTGAGGTTTATAATGAGATATGATATAAGCATAAAGCAATTAAGAGAAGCGATGTTTGTTTCGCAAAGCGAATTTGCCAGAATTTTAGGTGTATCTGTTGTTTCAGTTAACAGGTGGGAAACCGGGAAGTTTGAGCCAACGATTAAAACGAAACGTAGATTAAATGAACTTTTTATTGAGTACAAAATAAAAGATAAAATATAATATTCGATAAGGTATAATTAGGAATTAATATGAGAAATAAAAAAAATAATAGAGAAATTAGAGTGGTAGAGCTGTTCGCTGGAGTTGGTGGTTTTAGGTTAGCTTTTGAAAGAACATCCAAATCTTTTAAAACGATTTGGGCAAATCAATGGGAGCCTGGCAAGAAAAATCAATGGGCATTTGATTGCTATGTATCACATTTTGGAGATTGTGAAAACCATGTAAATAAGGACATTGCGACCGTTATTAATGAAGTTCCCAGTCATGATTTATTAGTTGGTGGATTTCCTTGTCAGGATTATTCTGTTGCTCGCAGTAATGCCAACGGCATTGAAGGAAAGAAAGGCGTTTTATGGTGGAGTATTAGAGATATTATTGTTAAAGAAAATCCCCTGTTCATATTACTAGAGAATGTTGATAGATTGATAAAATCACCTTCAAAACAAATTGGTAGGGATTTTGGGATTATGTTAAGAACTTTAAATGATGCAGGTTATAACGTTGAGTGGAGAGTTATAAATGCCGCCGACTATGGCTATGCTCAAAGAAGGCGAAGGATATTTATTTTTGCTTTTGATAAGAAAATCACATCAAAAATTTACCATACAAATAATCAGGATACTATTCTTTTAAGAGATGGTTTTTATCCAAGATGTTTTCCAGTTGAAGAGAATCATAAGAAATCCACATGCATAAACATAATTGATGGATATAAAGATTTAGAAGCCATCTCTAACACTTTTACAGCCAAGTTTTATAATAGCGGATTAATGATTGATGGACAAATATTAAGTTTGGAAGTTCAACCAATAGTCAGACCATGTAAAACCCTTAATGATATTATAGAAAGTAACGTGGTTAATGAGAAGTTTTATATAAACGAATTGGAAGAAAGGTTTAGGAGCTTAAAAAAGCACAAAAAAGTAAGAAGAATTAATCCTGAGGGTGAAATTTATATATATTCAGAGGGATCAATAGATTTTCCAGATCCATTAAATAAACCTGCCCGCACTTTGTTGACAAGCGAGGGGCTACTAAATAGGAGCACACATGTAATTCTTGATCCGAAAACTAATCGATTACGGTTATTGACACCCTTGGAATGTGAACGAATTAATGGTTTTGATGATGACTGGACTAACACCGGTATGCCCCTAAGATATAGATATTTTTGTATGGGCAATGCTTTGGTTGTACCTGCTGTAGAAGAAATCGCGAAAAGATTTATTGAAATATGGGAGGTAATAAATGACAAATAGAGATAAAGTAATTAATATTATAAACCCAATAGTTCAGAGATATTTGAATTATTCCGTTGCAAAGTTAAAAGAAGTTTTTGATATAAAATCAAAAGCAAAAAGCATCAACTCACTCATCATATCAAAATTGATTAATTTGGAAGGACTGGATATAGAATCCACATTATTTTTGAAAAAATTTGCTGTATTTAAAACTGTTAATTTGAGCCCCAATAATAAATTAGTTGAAAGCATGTCTTTTCCTTCAATAGATTATTACGATATGATAAAAAATGAATGGCATAAATCATCAGTTTTTAAATATTTCTCGACAAAAACGATAGTTATATTTGTTTTTAAAAAGGAAGAAAATGATGCTAGATTGATTAAAGTGAAGTATCTTAATTTATCTAATGATGAATTAAAAGAAATATCGTCTGTTTGGGAAAAGGTGAAATACTTGGTTATAAATGATAAATTAATCATTGGTGGAAAACACGGATTTTCTGTGGAAAACTTTCCTAAGAAAGAGAATAATTATGTTGCTCACATTCGGCCTCATGATAGAAATGCCATGGAAGGAAGAGTTCTTTTGCCCAATGGAAAAAGGATTATAAATTATTGTTTTTGGCTTAACAATACCTTTTTACAAAGTAAAATAAATGAGGAGTAGGATTGATATTATGATAAGAAAAATTGATGTGCTTGAATTTGCTGAAAAAACTAGTGAGGAAACCCCTGATTGGTCACAGACTGGGGAAATATTACCGGTTTATAAAGTATCATTAGATAAACTATACTTTAACGATGACAACGGAAGGATTGCTACCTGGATAAGCAGTTATTTTGATGCTAAGAATCAAAAATCTTTAGATAAAATGACATTAGAAGAATATAATGATACAATTCATAATTTTATAAAAAAGTCAAACACACCAGAATCTTATAAGAAAACCCTTAATGATATTAAACTCAAAGGACAAATAAGACCAGGAGTAATATTACGTGATGGGCGAGTTGTTAGCGGAAATAGGCGTTTTGCAATTTTAAGAGATTTACATCGCGAAACAGGAAATGATCAATTCGCTTTTTTTAAATGTTTTATCGTTGATAAGGATTTAGATAAAGAAGATGACAGAAAGTACATTAAAACAATAGAAAGATTAACTCAATTTGGTGTAGATGAGAAAGTTGACTACGATCCTATTGATAGACTAGTAGATATTTATAATGATTTAATAGGGCCTAGAAAAATATGGACAATTGAAGAGTATTCAAAAAAACTTTCATTAAAACTTTCTCAAGTGAAATTAATGCATGATAAAGCTGCTATTATGGCAGATTATTTAGATTTCATTAATAAACCTAATAAATTTTATATAGCCAAAAAACAAAAACTTGATGGTCCTATACAAGAATTAGCTAGATTATATAAGAAAGTGTCTAATAATAAATATGAATGGAATAGAATCAAAATTGTATTTTATTCTTATTTTCCAGAGCCGGGAGACAAGACAAGAATAACAAGAGATTTAATTAAAGTATATGACACAGACGCTTCTAAGTTTGATGAACTGATTGAAAAGTGTGCTTCTGACATGGAAAAAAAAGAACAAGAAATTTTTAATAAAACAAATAATTATAATCTTGGAAGTACAGCTGCAATTACTAGTCCGAATACTGCAATCAACATAGAGATGAGTTCTGATTTGAATGCATCAACTGGATTAAATACTGAAATAAAACAAAGTGAAGATGTTCAACCCGTTCTTTCAGATAAAACAAAAGAAGAAATATTTTACGTAACATCGCGAACCAAAAAAGAAAAAGGCCGTCGTGATAAAGTAAATAAAATATTTCAGGCGATTGACGCTCTTATTAATTCTATTAATGATGCTTTTGAGGTAATGAACTTAGAAGAAAGAATGAAATTGGAAGAAAAAATTAAATCAATGGAAAAAGTGTTGACGACTGTAAAAGGAGATTAAGCGTTGAATAAATTAGATATTAACCCTTTTTATAACTCAATTAAAGATAATATACTATTAGATTTTTATATACCCGTGCTTTCCAAAACAAAAATTTATAAAAGAGTTAGTGCATATTTTGATTCTAATATAATAGCATTATACTCAAAAGGAATTGAAAATATTGTAAATCAAAATGGGCATATTTACTTTATCTTTTCCAATGAGCTTAATGAGAGGGACTATAATATCATAAAAAATAGTTATGAGGAAAGAGAAAGATTATTTTATGAATTAAAAAAAAGAGTTATAACAGATGTTTCAAGTGTGGAATTAAAAAACTTAGGTTATCTTATTAAGCATAATTATGTAGATATAAAAATAGCATTTACAAAAAGCACTGGAATATTTCATGATAAATTCGGCCTTTGTGAGGATGATGATAATACTATTTATTTTAGAGGATCAAATAATGAGACTGTTGCATCGATACAGTCTAATTTCGAATCTTTTGAAACCACTTGTAGCTGGATTGCCAATGATAGAGAATTGAGTAAAGTTCAAAATGCTAAGAAGGTTTTTGATGATTTATGGAATAATAAGTTTTCTGAAGATGTATTGGTTCTTGATATGCCTGATATAATTAAAAATCAACTTATTAGTTATGCATCGGATAGATTGATATATACAGTCGATAACTATAAAAATCAAGTAATTATAGACTATTTCAATCGAGTCATTATAATAAATAATTTAGACAACCCTTCACTGCTATTGCCACAATTTAGTTTTTATAAGAGAGTGCTTGACGGTTTTGTAGAAAAAATAGCTAGTAATGAATATCATCTATTTGATAATTTAAACTACATTTTAATAAAAAGAATTATTTCAGATATTAGTGATTATTCCACCAAACATAAATTCTCAATATTTTTAACTAACAATATCATAAAATATCTTGAAGACAAAGATATTATGATTGAGAAGAGAAGATCTTTGGGGATTGCGATTAAGGAGAGAATGAAGGTTTTAGACAATGATTTTAAAAAATTTTGTGATGTTATCAAAGTGAAAATGGTTAGGAATTTACGAACACCGCAATTGTGGGACGCTTATCATATCGCGAAAATGATGAGATCAGCTAATTTTTCTGTTCCTGGATCAGGTAAAACCTCAATAGTATATGGTGCATTTGCTTATTTAGAGTCTATTGGAGAAATAGAAAAAATAGTGATGGTAGGACCGATTAGTTCATTTTCTTCTTGGATTAATGAATTTAAACTATGTTTTGGTTCAAAGAAGAATCTAAATGTTTTTGACTATCAAAAAGAAAAAAATACTAACGCACTAGATAGGTTTAATCGAATTGTATTTGATGCCCCACAAAAAAACCTTATATTATTTAATTATGAATCTTTGCAAACAAATGTTGATGCCTTGATAAGCTTAATAGATTCAAAAACATTATTGGTGTTTGATGAAGTACATAGAATAAAGTCTGTTACTGGTATTAGAGCTCATTCCGCTAGAAAAATCGGCGTTAATGCCAAATATAGAGTTGTGCTTACTGGAACTCCAATTCCAAATGGATATATAGATTTATTCAATATGCTTAATATTTTATTTACTGACGAGTATGATACATTTTTCGCTTTTGATGAGCACTATTTGAATATAGCGAAGAATGATTTTGAAAAACAAAATATTATTAATAATGCTATCTATCCTTTTTTCTGCAGGACAAATAAAGATGATTTAAAAGTGCCAAAAGCTGAACCTGACAACATAGAAGATGGTTATTGTATTGTAAATGAAAAAGAAGAAAGACTTTTTGAAATAATATATAGAGGGTTTAGTCATAGTATTTTTGCATTGTATATAAGATTAATTCAAGCGGCAAATAACCCTAAATTAATACTGAAAAAATTAGAAAAAAGTGAAATCAAATTATTCAATACTGAAGATTATACAGATGATTTTACAAAACATCAAATAAATGAAGCTCATAATCTAACAGAAAAAGATAAGGAATTTATTAAATCTTTTGACATGTCATCAAAATTTTTTACTGGTATTAATTTAGTTGAAAGGTTAGTTGAAAATGGCAAAGTACTCGTATGGGGAATTTTTATAGACACATTGCACAGAATTAAAGAAGAATTAATGTCTAAAGGAATTAAATCTGAAGTTATTACAGGTAGTACCCCATTATGCGACAGAGAAGAGATTATTAATCATTTTATGTATGGCGATATAGATGTTTTAATTACAAATCCTCATACTCTGGGTGAATCTGTTTCCTTGCACAAAACATGTCATCAAGCTGTATATTTCGAATATAGTTTTAATTTGGTTCATATGTTACAATCTAAAGACCGTATACATAGATTGGGGTTAAAAGAAAATGAAAAGACATTCTATTACTATTTAATGTTAGATAATCCTAATAGTATATATACACCTATAGATATGAATATATATAAACGTTTATTAGAAAAAGAAAAACTACAAGCTAATGCTTTATCAGCCAAATCCGTTTCTTATGTACCCGAGGATTTAATTGAAGATTTAAATAGCATTTTTAATGGCAAACTCCAGTAAAAAATACATAAATGATATTAGTAATGAGAGCATAGTCCGAGGATTATCGCTCTTTTTTTATTATGAAATTTGCTTTATTTTTGCTAATTTATGTTATAATATAAGAGAGCGTTTTCATTATGAAAACAGAAAGGAAGAGTATGAACAAATTTGATTACATGGAAAA
>DUUN01000824.1 GCA_012841535.1 Gallicola sp.
AATGATATTAATAAGGTAGATATTAAAGAAACATTATTGAATGATGGGGGTAGAAGAGGCATAGATAATAATATGTCAGACTTATTAGATAGTTTAAATCTTATACTTGGAAATATAAATAGTCTTATTCTAGTTGATAATGAAGACATGTATTATAAAAATATTAAATTTGATAGTATTAGTAAATTTTATGCTAAACATTTTCAAAATCAGGAAATTCTTAAAAAATCGATGGAAAATCCTGGTAAATTATATTGGTCAGGTATTAATAGAGCTTTTGTATCATATACAAATAGAGTTGAAAATGTAGTTTTAATGAGTTATGGATTGGGTGATAATATAAGTTTGGGAATCGAAATAAGTTCAGAGGGTTTTGAAGATTTAATTCCATTAGCTCAAGATATTTTTAAAGATCAGTATGTTTTTATTTTGGACAAAAATAACAATATTATTGCAAGTAATAAAGTGATAAAATCTGAATGGATTGAATATTTAAATGAAACAAATATTGATAATGGTGAAATGGATATTAAATTAAATGATGAAAAATATTATTTCAGAAATCAATATAACGGCGTAACAGGTTGGAGAACCTTTGCATTAATATCTAACAATAGAATATTTTATAATAATACTATGCTTAGAGATTTTATAATTTATTTTGTAGTTTTATCAATTTTGGTTTTTTCAATTATGGCGTACTTAGTATCTTATGGATTAACTAAGCCTTTAGAAAAATTAACTTTAGCTATGAGAAATGCTGAAAAAGATAAGTACAAGGTTCAAATAAAAAATTCTAAAAAGGACGAAATAGGGATTTTAACAGATTCATTTAACGAATTAATACAAAAGATTAATATACTAGTAAATGAAGTGTATTTAAGCAAGATTACACAAAAAAATGCTGAAATTGAAGCATTACAGTCTCAAATTAACCCTCATTTTCTTTATAATACTTTAGATTCGATTAATTGGATGCTTTTAGAAAAGGAAGAATATGAAATTAGTAATATAATTATTTCTTTAGGGGATATTCTAAAATACAGCATGGATATAAATAATGGTTTTGTTCCACTTTCTGATGAAATTAATAATATTGAAAACTATCTGTTAATTCAAAAAAACAGATTTGAAGATAAGCTACAATTCTCTATAGACATTCCTAATGAAATGTTAGGAGAAAAAGTACCAAAATTAATTTTACAACCAATTGTAGAAAATTCTATAATTCATGGTGTAGATAGTGAGCAATATGATATAGCTATTAATATTACAATAGATGCTTATTTTGTTGACGAGAATATAAATATTGAAATAGTAGATAATGGTGTGGGGATAGATGCTAAGAAGGTTAAAAAACTAAATGAATATTTAGAAAAAGATACCGATGATTTAAACAGTATTGGTTTAAAAAATGTTAATAGAAGAATTAAATTATATTTTGGAGAGGATTTTGGAATAAAAATATACAGCAAAAGAAATGTAGGGACTAAAGTTGTTATTACAATTCCAAGGGAAGGGGAATCTGTTACAAATGAATATAATAATAATTGATGATGAACCTAAAGTTAGAAATGGTTTAATTAAGATTTTAAAAAATAAGTACAAGGAAGAAGTAAATTTAAATTCATTTTCAAATGGTATTGAAGCATTAGAATATTTGAAAACAAATCCTGCAGATATAATTATTACAGACATAAAAATGCCAAGAATGAATGGACTTGAAATGGTTGAAAAATTGCGAAATGAAAATTATGATGCTGAAATAATTATTTTAAGTGGATATAGCTATTTTCAATATGCACAAAAGGCAATAGAGCTGAAAGTTAGAAAATATTTAACAAAACCAACTAATACAAAAGAATTATTTGAAACAATAGATACTATTAAAGAAGAGTTGAATTTTATTATAGAAGAGGAGAATTCAGTAATTGAAGAAAATCCTTCAAATTTAATAGTGTCTAAAGCTATAGAGTTCATAGAAAGTAATTTTGAAAAAAAACTTAGTTTAAAAGATATAGCAGAGGAGCTATATGTATCCCCTAATTATTTAAGTAGATTATTTAAAAAAGAAATGAATATAAATCTTTTTGATTATATACAAGCATATAGATTGGAAAAATCAAAAGAATTATTAGATGATATTTCCTTAAAAGTCTTTGAAATAGCGAAAATTGTAGGTTATAGTGACACAAAGTATTTTAGTGGTATTTTTAAAAAAACTTTTGGATGTACGCCATTAGAATATAGGAATAGAAAGAAATAAAATATGATTTGTATATATAAATAGGGGTAATTATGAGAAAAAAGATTTTTTTATTAATATTAATAATATTAATTGTAAACTCAGGATGTTCTATGCCATTAAAAACTAATACAGATATTAACGAAATAAAAAAAATTAATAAAAAAATTGTGTTGTTACTACCAGGTCCTATAAATGATGATGGATGGAGTGCTAATAATTATTCTGGTTTGAGAATAGCAAGTAATAATTTAGGGATAAAGGTAGAATATGTGGAGAATATTGCTATTGAAGATTATGAAAAAACAATAAAAGAATACGGAGAAAAAGAGTATGATTTAATTTTATTGGCAGGTAATCAGTTTGAAGAAACTGTTTCAGAACTAGCACCAAGTTTTCCCAAAAGTATATTTTGTGTAATAAATGGGAAAAATGATAAGGGTAATAATTTATCTCCTGTGTTACCTAAAGAATATGAAGCTAGTTATTTAGCATCAGTCATTGCAGGTAATATTACAAAAACAGGAAAATTAGGTGTTATAGGAGATTATCCAGAAGAATCAATAGAAAAATCTTTAGATATATTTGAAAAAAATAGTATACGAATAGCAGAAAATAGAAATATAAAGGGGATTTCTATAAGAGCATATACAAATAGCTGGATAGACAGACAACTAGGAAAATTAATTGCTAGTCAGTTAATAGAAGAAGGTGTAGATGTCCTATTTGTTGATTCTCATGATGCAGATTTAGGAGTTATTGAAATTGCAAAAGAAAAAGGTGTAAAAGTCATAGGGTTTGTAAATGATAGGACTAAAATTGATTCAGAAACTGTTGTAGCTTCTGTAGTTTATGATTTTGATGCATTATATAAATGGGTGCTAGGTGCGTATTTAAATGAAAGACTGGAGGTTAGTAAAGTTAATACAATAGGTGTTTCTGAAGGGGTTTTTAAAATTATTTGTACAGAAAACATACCAAAATCACTAGAAAAAATTTTATCTAGTGAAGTGGATAGAATTAAAAATAAAGAAATAAACTTTGATAAATTATACGAGAAGTAGTTAACTAACACCTGTAAATACAGGTGTTAGTTTTATATTAGTATACTTGGTTATCTATTATAATAGATTATTGTTTTTTATTTCGTCTAAAATCAAATAGGTTTCAGCTTCACCGTATTTTTTTAATTCAAGTAAAATTTTTTCAAGTTCATCAAGATTTTTACAGTAGCCCTTTAGAAAGTAGTTATATTTGCCGGTTAATGAATATATTTTGCTTATATTAGAAAAATTCTTTAAGCTTTTTGAAAAAACATCGTAATGAATTTTCAAATCCTTTAAGGCAATAAAAAAAGGTAGGGAAAAGCCTGATTTTTTAAAATCAATATTAATGGTATATCCCTTAATAATATTATTATCTTCTAATTTTTCAATTCTTTGTTTTACTGATGGCTGTGACATATTTACCTCTTGGGAAATTTGTCTAATAGGCAAACGACTATTTTTTTCTAATAATTTTAATATTTTTATATCTGTAAGATCTAAATTCATAAATTACTCCTAAGTATAATAAGTAAATTTTATCATATTAAATAAAATATTAAATAAACTTTTATTTTAAAAGGAAATAGGCGATTTAACTAATATTATATATGTATTTATTTTTTATAAACTAATAGAATTAGAATAAGAAGAAA
>DUUN01000499.1 GCA_012841535.1 Gallicola sp.
ATTCTTCTTATATTCAGTCCTCATGATATACTGACCAAAATCCACTTGGGCCTCATAACCTGGTTCAGTTACTTCTCTAATTTGAAACTTTCGTTTAGGTTTAAGTAAACCTGTTTGTTCTCTTACTTCTTTTACATACTTGAAGAACGATGAACTTTGGACATCATATTCAGAAAAGTCATCTTTAATCCTTTTATATAAAACGGTACTATTAATTTGAGGACTGATTTTCAAAATCTCAATGATGTATAGTCTATAGTTATCTAAGACATACTCATGATTCTTTTGAAATGCATTGAAGAATGCTTGGTCTTTGTCCCACCAGTTACAAATCGTCTTATACGATAGGTTCAATTTTTCAGATACTTTGACTTTGGATAGTCCTAGTTCCTTATAATCTTGAAGCTTCTTGTATTGTTGTATACTTAACATTAAATTCACCTCCTATAGTTTGTTAATAAACAGACTACTTCTAACCCTCAATGCACATCACCTCCTTAATGATATTTATTTTTATTTAGATCCAACAAAATCATGTCAGTCTTCGAATAGGGAGGGCTTTCAAACTCTATTTTACAAGGCTGTGACATTTTTAGCAGAGGAAGTATCTATATAAGTCCTTTCTTCCAGTTTAAGAAAATAACTTAATTAAGCCTTATTATATAAAAAAACGGCGGCTTTTATAGCCACCGGCCTATTTATAAAATTTATTTAAATTATAGTGTGGTATACCACATGATTTTTTAAAGAGCCTTTATAAAAAACAAATAATTAATATACTTTAATTAAAAGTTACTTGTCCATTCATTAATAATGGTAATAAAAAATCTCTTATCGAAGATAATTCATTTGTTTGATGAACGTTTGCAATTATTTCATCTTTTATAGTTATTTTATTAAATTTTTTTGCTACTTCTCTATTATATGGAACTATAAAATTCAATATGTCATCAGAAGAAACAACAGGCATTTTTGTTCCATTTGAATTGTTTATAGCATATCTAAACATATTTTCTGAGGTCAAAGTAAATAATGCAAAGTTATAATCATATTCATTTATAACCTCAAAACAATGCACAGTTCCTGCTACTGCACCATCATAAGAAGCTATTCCTGCTTTTCTAAGGTAAGGTCGTATTGATCCAAATAACAAGTCTCCTGTTTTAACTGTAAATAAGTTTGTATCAAATTCTGTACTTGAACTAGTATTATAAATTGCAATAGAATTTGACGGCATAATACTTAAATCAAATGTTTTTGACTCTGTACTATTATCAAAATCACGATTCACCTTTCTAATGATATTTGAAAGTCTAACCGCTTCCCATCCCTCGGGTATTTCTCTTTTTAAACTTTCATTCCAAATCATTTTTCCACCAGATTTTTTAAAAGGTTGCCCATTATTATTTGGAAAATCAAATTGTAAAAACCAGTAATCATATATAGTCTTAGATAATTCTTCTAATTCATGATTTATCTTATTATTATTAATAATGAATTTATCTATATCTTTTAATATATCAACGTAAATGTCATTAGCAA